>JANNFW010000613.1:0-1743 GCA_031380235.1 Rhodoferax sp.
AATGGCTTGCATCTGGACATCCAGATCAACCGCAACACACCGATTGGCAAAACCGACCCGGCGGGGGTGAGCGATTTGGTACTTGAAGCGGCCCTGTCCACGATTTTGGACCTGGAAGATTCCGTCGCCGTGGTCGATGCCGACGACAAGGTGCTGGCCTATTCCAACTGGCTTGGCATCTTGCAAGGCACGTTGACGGAAACGGTTGCCAAAGGCGGCACAACGTTCATGCGCGGGCTCAACCCGGACCGCGTGTACACAACGCCGGGCGGTAAAAAGACCGTCACCCTGCATGGCCGGTCTCTGATGTTCGTGCGCAATGTCGGCCACTTGATGACCAACCCGGCGATTCTGTACACCTCAGCCGATGGCTCGACCAAGGAGATCCCTGAAGGCATCTTGGATGCGGTCGTCACCTCCACCATCGCGATTCACGATCTGAAGAAAACCAAGAAAGATGCCATCCGCAACTCGCGCAAAGGCAGCGTCTACATCGTTAAACCCAAGATGCACGGTCCGGCAGAAGTCGCGTTTGCGGACAAGCTGTTTGGCCGCGTCGAGAAGATGCTGGGCCTTAAAGACAGCACGGTCAAGCTCGGCATCATGGATGAAGAACGCCGCACCAGCGCCAACCTGAAGGCCTGCATCGCCGCCGCCAAAAGCCGCGTGGCCTTCATCAACACCGGTTTTCTGGACCGCACCGGCGACGAGATGCACACCGCCATGCAGGCAGGCGCGATGATCCGCAAAGGCGACATGAAATTAAGCGCGTGGATAGCTGCTTACGAGAAAAACAACGTGCAAGTCGGCCTGCAATGCGGCCTGCGCGGCAAAGCGCAAATCGGCAAAGGCATGTGGGCCATGCCGGATTTGATGAAGGCGATGCTGGAGCAAAAAATCAACCACCCCAAAGCCGGTGCCAACACCGCCTGGGTGCCCAGCCCCACCGGCGCCACGCTGCACGCACTGCACTACCACCAGGTCAACGTCGCCAAGCTGCAAAAGCAGATGGAGAAAGCGGACGAAAAGCTCAATGCCAAGGCCGAATACAACGCCACCTTGAACGCTTTGCTGACCATCCCCGTCGCCACCGAAGACGCGATCAAAGGCTGGACACCTGAGCAAAAACAGCAAGAGCTGGACAACAACGCCCAAGGCATCCTAGGCTATGTCGTGCGCTGGATCGACCAGGGCGTCGGTTGCAGTAAAGTGCCCGACATCCACAACATCGGCCTGATGGAAGACCGCGCCACCCTGCGCATCAGCAGCCAGCACATCGCCAACTGGCTACATCACGGCGTGGTACCTCACTCACAAGTCAAAGAAACCTTCGAGCGCATGGCCGCTGTAGTGGACAAGCAGAACGCGGGTGACGCGCTGTACCAAAACATGGCCGGCAATTTTGAAACCTCAATGGCTTATAAGGCGGCGACTGATTTGGTGTTCAAGGGGTTGGAGCAGCCTAGTGGGTATACCGAGCCGCTGTTGCACGGATGGCGGTTGAGGGTGAAGGGTGGGCTCTGAACTGCCTCCCGAAACAGTATTTTCAAGGATCCGCTCACGCGAAGTGACAACTACTTCACCAAGTTACGGCTTCATCACCCATGAAGCGGGCCTTGGATACAACCACGTCTGCCCAACTCCAGAAGTTCGACCTGTTTGGCGAAGGGGGAAATCATGAAGGAAGCGTACGTGCGATTTCTCTTCATCCGAGAGCTGAAGGTAAAACCAGACTGCTCCCAG
>JANNFW010000642.1:0-2287 GCA_031380235.1 Rhodoferax sp.
ATCAATCGGCGCGGTGACGATGTCGGCCCCATACAGGCGGAAGCACTGGATGGTGGCCAGAAAGGTGGGGCCTTCGACGATGACTTTGTCACCGGGATTGATCATGGTTTTGCCGATCAAATCCAGGCCCTGCTGGCTGCCGGTTGTGGTGATGATTTCTTCGGGCTTGGCGGTGATGCCTTTTTTGGCCATGTGCTGGCTCAAGGCTTCGCGCAGCGGGTTCCAGCCCTCCGTGGCTCCGTATTGCAGCACGGCTCCAGCTGATGTCTCGCTCAACGCCATCTGAGAAGCTTGGCGAATGCCGTCGACATCAAACAGCGCGGGGTCTGGAAAACCACCGGCAAAGCTGATGATGCCGGGCTTGCCCAAGAGCTTGAACAGCTCGCGGATGGCGGAGGTTTCGACGTTTTGCAGGCGTTGGGCAAATGGCAATGACATGATGATTTTTCAGGTAACAATGTGAGACTACCCATTGTGACGCAAGGCCCCCATGATCGAAAAACACTTGGACATCCCCACCGCAGACGGTGCTATGAACACCTTCATCGTTCACCCCGATGAAAACGGCCCGCACCCTGTCGTGCTGTTTTACATGGACGCGCCCGGCAAGCGCGAGGAGCTGCATGACATGGCGCGGCGGCTGGCATCGGTGGGCTATTACGTGATCTTGCCCAACCTGTATTACCGCAGGTCGCGCGACTTCTGGCTGAAGGAGCGCACCGAGGCCAACATGGCCGAGATGTTCACCTTCATGGATTCGCTGGATCGCAGCACAACGATTGTCGATACCGCCGCTTTGCTGAAGTTTGCCGATGCGCAACCCGAAGCAAACGCAGCGCGCATCGGTATGGTGGGCTACTGCATGAGCGGGCCGTTTGTGATGTGGGCTGCGGCAGAGTTTCCGGGGCGCATCAACAGCATTGCGTCCATACATGGTGCCAACATGGCCACCGACAAACCCGATTCGCCGCATTTGATGGCGCCCCAAATCAAGTGTGAAAGCTACTTTGCCTGTGCCGAGATCGACAAATGGGCACCGCCTGCGGATATCCAGAAGCTGGAGACTTCGCTGAAAACAGCAGGCGTTGCGCACCGCATTGAGTGGTACCCGACGGTGGAGCACGGTTTTGTGTTCCCCAAGCGCGCGGGCATCTACAACCTGCCGGCGGCAGAGCGGCATTGGGAGCGGTTGTTCAGCCTGTTTCGGCGCAGCCTGCGGTAATCTCCCCATGCTTGTATAGAGTATTGCTCTAGAGTTAAACTCTAGAGCATGGATACTGCTGACACGACTCCCGCACCGCCGACTACCAAAACGCGGCTGCTCGACGTTGCGGCTGAAGTTTTTCTGGAGTTCGGTTTTGCCAACGCCTCGTTGGACATGGTTCGCCAGCGCGCCCTCGTGAGCAACGGCAGCCTGTACCACCATTACCCGACCAAGACGCATTTGGCAGACGCGTTGTATGCGCACATCCTGCGCGACTATCACACGCAGATGATGAGCACGCTGGCGGATAACCCGCCAGCGCAAAAAGGGGTAAAGCGCCTGATCAGCACGACGATGCAATGGGTGGTGCAAAACCCAAGCCGCGCGCGCTTGCTGCACGACTTGCGCATGGCTGGCGCGCTGGCAGGCGGCCCGCGCGAGCGCGACGAGACCAACGCCAAAGCCTTTGGCGCGTTGGCGCAATGGGTGGCGGCGCGCACCGCTAAGGGCGAGATGCGCGAGATGTCGCAACCCGTGTGGACTGCGCTGGTCTTCTCCCCGGTGATGGCGCTCATGCCGCACTGGGCGAGCCAGCCCAAGCCCAATATCAGCCCCAGCGTACGCGCTGCGTTTGAGCATGCGGCGTGGATGGCGGTGGCGGCCTAAATTCTATTCAACCCAAGGAGTGATGACGATGAACGACACGATGATCAGCAAATCAATTGAGCCGCTTGAGCGAGCCCGCCACATTCTGGCAAAGCAAGCCTTCAGCGTGCTGATTGGCGCAGAATTGGATGCCTTTGAAACCGGCAGCGTTCAGATCTCGATACCCATCTTGCCCAAGCTGCTACAACAGCACGGTTTTGTGCACGGGGGTGTGATTTCCTACCTGGCGGATAACGCGCTGACGTTCGCAGGTGGCTCAGTGCTGGGTGATTCGGTGACGGCTGAGTTCAAGATCAATTACCTTCGCCCCGCGCGAGATGCTGAGCGCCTGGTGGCCATTGCCACCGTGGTGGGCAGTGGTGCGACCCAGGCGGTTTGCAGATGCGATGTGTTCTTGCAAAACGGCCATCAGCGCAA
>JANNFW010000677.1:0-2336 GCA_031380235.1 Rhodoferax sp.
CATCGACCTGGTGTTCTCGCTGGATTCGATCATCACTGCGGTGGGGATGGTGGATGACGTGCGCATCATGATTGCAGCGGTGATTGTGTCGGTGGCACTGATGATGCTCTTCGCCGGGCCGATTGGCCGCTTCGTGTCAGACCACCCGACGATCAAGATGCTCGCGCTGGCGTTTCTGGTCGTCGTCGGCGTGGTGCTGGTGGCAGAAGGCTTTGGCCAAAAAGTGCCTAAAGGCTACGTCTACTTTGGCATGGCGTTTTCACTGGCGGTGGAGATGCTCAACATTCGCCTGCGCAAAAAATCGACGCAGCCCGTGAAGCTGCATGTGAACATGCCGGGGGACTGACCCAAGAACGCCCGTGGCGCGACGCCGTCGCGAAAGGTGCAAAATCCTGCTTGGTGGAGGTCAGCTAGACCTTCGCCACTATTCACAAGCAGGAGATTTTCATGAAGCGTGTTCTGATTACTTTGGTGGGGCTGGTGGTTGCAGCAACCCTGGCGGCTTGTTCGACGATGTCAGGCCAAGGCGGCTGGATTTCGCTGATCGACGGCAACAACGGGCTGGAAAACTTTGACCGCGTGGGCGACGCCAACTGGCGGGCGGAAGGCAATGCCATCGTCGCGGATCAAGCCAAGATAGGCAGCTTTTTAGTGACGAAAAACAGCTACGCCGACTTTCAAATCCGCGCCGAGTTCTGGGCCGATCACACCACCAACAGCGGCATTTTCCTGCGGCTGTCCGATGCCAAAACCATCACCGCTTCCAACTCTTACGAGGTCAACATCTACGACCAACGGCCTGACCCGCTCTACGGCACCGGGGCGATTGTGGATTTCGCCAAAGTCTCGCCCATGCCCAAAGCCGGTGGCCAGTGGAACACGTATCTGGTGACGGCCAAGGGCGGCAACATCGTGGTGGAGCTCAATGGCGTGCAGACCGTCAACCTTCAAGACAGCAAGTTCGCCAGCGGCCCGATCGGTTTGCAGTTTGCCAACCGCGCAGGCGATGCGCCCGGTGGCGCCATCAAGTGGCGCAGCGTGCAGATCAAGCCAATATAAAGCCCTCGTAGCCATCGCGCGCCGCCTTGGCGCAGCGCTCGACATAGGCCGGAAAGCCTCCGGCCAGCGGCATGAACATGCGGGTTTTGCCGGGGATGTTGGCCCCCAGGTACCAGGAGTTGCAGGTCAGGAACACGGTGCGTGCGGCGGCGGCGTTGACATGCTGTGTCCACGCCGCTTCTGCTTCTGCAGTGGCCTCTATCGTCGCCAGGTGATTGGCATTGAGGTGGGCAATGCAGTCCGCGATCCAGTCCACATGATGCTCGATCGAGCGCATCACATTGGTGAAGGCCGATGTGCTGCCCGCCCCTGCAATGTTGAACATATTGGGAAAGCCCGCCACCATCAAGCCCAGGTAATTGAGCGGGCCGGCGTGCCACTTGTGCTGGATGGTCAAACCGCCTTTGCCGCGCAAATCGAGCCGGGTGTGGGTGCCGGTGATGGCATCAAAACCGGTCGCCAGCACCAGCGTGTCTAACGCGTGGACTTCTCCCTTCGTCATCACACCATCCGGCGTGATTTCGTCGATGGCGTGCTGGCTGACATCGACCAGTTTCACGTTGCTGCGGTTGAAGGTTTCGTAGTAATTCGTATCCACGCCCAGGCGCTTGCAGCCGATGGTTTGCTGCGGGCACAGCAGGCGGGCGGTATCAGGGTCATGCACGGTGGCGCGGATTTTCTGGCGCACAAACTCAGCGGCCAAGGCGTTGGATTGTGGGTTCAGCAGCAAGTCGTTGTACGCACCCAGCAGCGCAAAGCCACCGATTTGCCAGCGGGCTTCAAACGCCGCCTCCAGCGCCTCTGGGCTGGCCGTCAATGCCGACACCGGGTTGGGTGGCAGATTGGCGCTGAAGCCGCCGTGCATGCGCAGGTTGCGGGCACGAAAGTCGGCGTAGTTTGACTTGATATCTGCCTCGTGCTGCACATCCAGCGGCCCGTTGCGCGCAGGCACACAGTACGCGGCGGTACGCTGGAACACGGTCAGCGTGCGGGCCTGTTGCGCAATCACCGGAATCGCCTGGATCGCCGACGACCCGGTGCCGATGATGCCAACCCGTTGGCCGGTGAAGTCCACCGCTTCCTGCGGCCAACGCGCCGTGTGGAAGACCTTGCCTTTGAACGATTCCAGCCCCTTGAACGCAGGCCAATTGGGCGACGACAGCGGGCCGCTGGCCATCACCAAAAACCGCGCAGACCAATGCTTGTCGCCGTCAGCGTGGGCCTGCCAGCACTTGGCATCCTCGTCAAACGCCGCCCCGGTGAGTTGGGTGTTGAGC
>JANNFW010000437.1:0-5619 GCA_031380235.1 Rhodoferax sp.
GTGATGCCGCTGGACGCACTGCGGTGGGTGGGCAGCTTCAGCGCATCCATCTCCCAGCGGCCTGTGGCCTTGAAAGCGATGCAGCAGTTGGCGCGCTTCACAAAATAGGGGTGCCAACCCAGGCCCACGGGGGTTGCGTGGGCGGATTGATTGGTGATGCTTAAGGTCATCTCCAGCGCGTCGTTAGAAAGTCGAAACGCTTGTGTGGAGTCAAAGGCGAAGGGCCAGGAGCCGTCGGGTTTGTGTTGATACGACAGCAGCGCGAAGCGTTCGTTAGCCTCAATCAAGTCCCAAGGCCGCGTCCAGCCCACGCCGTGAATCGCATGCGGCTCAGTGCCAAAGTTTTTGATAAGCGGGTGCTGTGTGCCTTCCCAGGCCAGCGTGGCGTGTGCAATGCGGTTGGAGAAAGGTACTAGCGGATAGCTGCCTGACTGGCGCACGCCCGTCAACGCTTGGGTGCCTGGCGAGCGCAGCACGGCGACATCGCCCAGCCACAAGCCCGCGATACACCCGCCCAGACTGGGCACGATTTCGCAGCGGAGCTGGTGGGCGGTCAGGGTGAGGGGCTCACTCATGGATGACGGGTCTCCTTTGCAGCATTGTGCACTGCCGATCGTGATCGAAAAGTAAAAAGACTTGCATGAAAAAAGCCCGCAAAGGCTTGCACCTTTGCGGGCTTGAAGAGTCTCTGTACCTTGGAGAAACTTAAGCAGAGAAACTGATTAGCGGTAGTTCAACGGTTATAGGCCGTCTCGCCGTGCGAGGTGATGTCCAGGCCTTCGCGCTCGTCTTCTTCGGAGACGCGCAATCCCACCACGATATCGACAATCTTGTAGGCTGCCAGCGACACCACGCCTGACCACACGATGGTCAACAGAACCGCTTTGGCCTGAATCCAGACCTGCGCGCCGATGGAGTTAGATGTGACCGCCACGGTCACCCAGTCGCCCACCAAGCCGGGGCCACCCAGGGCTTGGTTGTTGAACACGCCCGTCAGCAATGCACCCACGATGCCGCCGATACCGTGCACACCGAAAACGTCGAGTGAGTCATCCGCACCCAGCATTTTCTTCAGGCCGTTCACACCCCACAAGCAGGCGAACCCAGCGACGAAGCCAATGATGATCGCACCCATCAAGCCGACGTTGCCGCAGGCGGGGGTGATGGCTACCAGGCCCGCGACCGCGCCGGACGCAGCGCCCAACATGGAGGCTTTGCCGCGCATCAGCGCCTCACCCACGCACCAGGCCAGCACGGCGGCTGCGGTGGCGGAGAAGGTGTTCATGAAAGCCAACACGGCTGTGCCGTTGGCTTCCAGGGCAGAGCCGGCGTTAAAGCCAAACCAGCCGACCCACAGCATCGAGGCACCGACCATCGTCAACGTCAAACTGTGCGGCGCCATAGCTTCTTTGCCGTAGCCGACGCGTTTGCCGATCACATAAGCACCGACCAAACCTGCGACCGCCGCGTTGATGTGCACCACGGTGCCGCCTGCGAAGTCCAGCGCACCCCACTGCCAGATCAAACCAGCCTTGGCATTCATCGCATCAACCACTTCTTTCGATGCGTACGCATCAGGGCCCATCCAGTACCAGACCATGTGGGCAATCGGCGCGTAGCTGAAGGTGAACCACAGCACCATGAAAAGCAGCATGGCGGAGAACTTGATGCGCTCAGCAAACGCGCCGACGATCAAGCAGCAGGTGATGGCCGCAAAGGTCGCCTGGAAGGCCATGAACAACAGCTCGGGAATCACAACGCCCTTGCTGAAGGTGGCCGCCATGGTGAACTCACTCTTCATCGGGTCGAACATGCCCTTCATGAACAGGCGGTCGAAGCCGCCGATGAACTGATTGCCCTCCGTGAACGCCAGGCTGTAGCCATACAGGCACCACAGCACGACGATCAGCGAGAAGGTGACAAACACCTGCATCAGCACTGACAGCATGTTTTTGCTGCGCACCAAGCCGCCATAAAACAGCGCCAGACCGGGGATCGACATCATGATGACGAAGGCGGTGGCGACGATCATCCAGGCAATGTCGCCTTTGTTGGGCGTGGGTGCGGGAGTGGCTGCCGCAGCAGGCGCTGGAGCCGCCGCCGCAGGAGTTGCTGCTGTAGCGGCTGCAGGTGCGACAACTTCAGACGCAGCCGCAGCGGGTGCGGCAGTTTGGGCCATCGCAGTTGCACCCAACCCCAACAAACTCAAGCCCAAGATAAAGGACGCGATTAATTTTTTCATGTTGTTTACTCGTTTGTGATCACGCAAATGCCGTGCAGCGTTAAAGCGCTTCTTTGCCGGTTTCGCCCGTGCGGATGCGCACAACCTGCTCCAGGTTGTAGACAAAAACCTTGCCGTCGCCGATCTTGCCGGTGCGCGCAGCGGCTTCAATGGCTTCGATGACGCGGTCTACCAGGTCGTCCGAGATGGCGGCCTCGATCTTGACTTTTGGCAAGAAATCGACCACGTACTCGGCACCCCGGTACAGCTCGGTATGGCCCTTTTGGCGACCAAAGCCTTTGACTTCGGTCACAGTGATGCCTTGCACGCCAATGGCAGACAGTGCCTCGCGCACTTCGTCCAGCTTGAACGGTTTGATGATGGCGGTGACGAGTTTCATGGGTTTTCTTTCGACTGATTGCGTGGCTTAGAAACTGGTTCAAAAACTGTACTTAACACCGACAGACACACCACTCTTGCCCAGGAAGTTGGTGTTGCCGTTGGTGTTCGAGTAAAACCCCTCATTCGCGTTCGTGCCAAAGACTGCCAGGCTGGCGGTCAAGCCACCGCCAAAGTCTTTGGCCAAAGTCAACGCATAGTCGGTGTAGTCGCCCAGATCGCCCGGCTGGCCCTTTACCACCTGACGGCCTAAATGGGGGGTCAAGGTGAAGCCGCTGCCAAGGTCAAAATTGGCACTTAGATCCAAATAGTTGCTGCCGCTGCTGTTCAGGAATCCAAGGAAATTGCCCGTGCTTTGGCTGTATTTCAGGGACACCACACTGTAGGTCAGTGCAGCATAAAACTCGGTGGTGTTGGCATCGGTCACGCCACCGGCGCCGGGGGTGCCCGCTGCGCCCGAGTTGTTGCCGGGGTACAGGTAGCCAATCACGCCCACATCAAAACCCAGGCCGCTGGTGATTTCGCCCTTGAAGCCACCATACAGATCGATCTCCCAGTCGCCATTGGTCGCGCCATTGAACTGCTTGATCCAGCTGACGTTGGAAGCCCACACACCGGCGTAAAAGCCAGTCTTGTGCGAGAAATCTGCGCCGCCTTGGATTGCGCCGCCGAAGTTGGTCTGCGTCAAGCCACGAAAACGATAGTCGCTCACCACACCAATGTTGTAGCCCAAGGTGTAGTCCGGCTCAGGCGCTTTGGCCTGCGCCATCACGGCAGAGCCGGTGAACGATGCCGCCAATACGAGTGCGATTTGCGCGGTGGTTTTTGATTGAAATGTCATGGTGCGGCTCCGAGGGTTAAAGAAAGGGACAGAAATATTGAAACAAATATGCACAGACCATGCCAGACAAAAACTACGGCTTTTGAGCTAAGCCCGGTCAACCCAAGCGAGATCAGTGCGTTATGGAAACTGTATAAATAAACAGCTTTATGAATTGCGCTATTTTGGTGCGTTACTTTGGTGCATTTTTATCGGTTTTGCACCAATATAGAGAGAAATTCCCGTGAACTTATCTTTGGTGCAAAGCCGTGCTTTGCTCGGTTTGAACGCAGCCCCGGTCACCGTGGAGGTGCACTTGGCCAACGGTCTGCCCAGCTTTACCTTGGTGGGGCTGGCTGAGGTCGAGGTGAAAGAAGCGCGCGAACGGGTGCGCTGCGCCATTCAAAACAGCGGGCTGGAGTTCCCACAAAACAAACGAATCATCGTGAACCTGGCCCCGGCCGACTTGCCTAAAGATTCTGGCCGGTTTGACCTGCCCATTGCGATGGGCATCCTCGCCGCCAGTGGCCAGGTGGACGGCAGCCGCTTTGCCGACTATGAATTCGCCGGTGAGCTCTCGCTCTCGGGCGAACTTCGGCCCATTCGCGGTGCACTGGCAATGAGCCTGGCTCTGCATGAAGGTAAAGTCAACACCAAGCTGATCCTGCCACCGGGCAGTGCTGACGAAGCCGCCCTAGTGCCCGAGGCCCATGTTTACCGGGCAAACCATCTGTTGGACGTGGTGCAGCATTTTCAGCCGGTCAGCCTGTCTGTTGATGAAAGCACCCCGCCCGCAGAACCCTCACCCGGTTGGTCGCGGGTGCAAACCGTGCCGCTCGGCACAGCGGCGCAGTATGCGGACATGAGCGATGTCAAAGGCCAATCCGGCGCCAAACGCGCGTTGGAAATCGCCGCCGCTGGGGGCCACAGCCTGCTGCTGACCGGACCGCCGGGCTCAGGCAAGTCCATGCTGGCGCAGCGTTTTGCGGGTCTACTGCCGCCCATGTCCACGCGTGAGGCCTTGGAGAGTGCCGCCATCGCGTCAGTGAGTGGCCGCTTCGGCCTGGAGCGCTGGGCTCAGCGGCCCACCTGTAGCCCGCACCACACGGCCAGCGCGGTGGCCTTGGTCGGTGGTGGCTCGCCGCCGCGCCCTGGCGAAATCTCCCTGGCGCACAACGGCGTACTGTTCCTGGACGAGTTGCCCGAGTTCCCCCGCGCCGCATTAGAGGCCCTGCGCGAGCCGCTGGAGACCGGCACGATCACCATATCCCGCGCGGCCCGCCGGTCTGAATTTCCTGCGCGCTTTCAAATGATTGGCGCGATGAACCCCTGCCCCTGCGGCTACTTGGGCTCCACCCAGCGCGCCTGCCGCTGCTCGGCCGACCAGGTGGCCCGCTACCAGGGACGCTTGAGCGGCCCGTTGATTGACCGCATCGACCTGCACGTCGAAGTGCCCGCCATGCCCAGCACCGAGCTGCTGCAAACCGGCCCCGGTGAATCCACCCAGAGCATCCGCGAGCGCTGCGCAGAGGCGCGCGACCGCGCGTTCGCACGCCAAGGCAAATCCAACCAAGCCTTGCAAGGCCAGGAGATTGACGAATTCTTGCGGCTCGACGACTCCGCGCTGAAATTCCTGAACATCGCCGCCGCCCGCCTGGGCTGGTCCGCCCGCAGCACGCATCGCGCCTTGAAAGTGGCCCGCACCATCGCCGACTTGGCCGGCGCGCAAAGCACGCAGGTGACGCATGTGGCGGAGGCGATGCAGTACCGGCGCGCGGGGCGAGTGGGTGTTTGATCCACCACCCACACAATGCACTCAAAGTTGCATAATGCATTCATTGACAGCAAAAATTGGGCTTGCAAGCAATGACATCCATCACCGTTCGCAACTTACCCGATGAAACTCACCGCGCTTTACGGGTGCGCGCGGCCATGGCGGGCCGAAGCACCGAAGCGGAAATTCGAGCCATCCTTGAGCGTGCCGCGCGGCCTGAGGGTCGCGTCAAGCTCGGCTCCCTCTTGGCTGAAATCGGCCAAGAGGCGGGGGGTTTTGACCTGGCGCTCGAACGCGACAAGACACCTGCCGAGCCGATAAGCTTCGAATGATTCTGCTGGATACCACCGTCATATCCGAGCCGTTGCGCCAAGCGGGGGATGCCAACGTACTGGCTTGGATGGA
>JANNFW010000688.1:0-2205 GCA_031380235.1 Rhodoferax sp.
ATGCCCGTCAGATAACCGCCGACACCTAAAAATGCAGCATGCCCAAACGACAGCATGCCCGTGTAGCCAAACAGCAAGTTAAAGCCCACGGCATATAGGCCAAAGATCAGAATGTTGACTGACAGCGCGTCATACGGCATCAAAAATGGGAACACCAGCAAAAAAGCAACCGCATTTGCAACGCGGTGCCTGCGGGCCAAGTCGATCATTGAGACAAGGAAATTCATCATCCAATCCGGTCAGTCCATCAGACCGGCTTTGCCAAAAAAACCTTGCGGGCGAATCAGCAGTACAACCGCCATCAGGACAAAAATCGACAGCTCGGCATACGCTGGTGCGAAGAGTGAGGTCATGGCAAAAACGATGCCCACCAGCAGGCCCGCAACCACAGCGCCTGGCAATGAGCCCATGCCGCCCACCACCGTCACCACAAACGACTCAGCCAAAATCGGGATGCCCATCTCCGGGTTGACGGCACGGGTGGGGGCCGCCAGCAAGCCAGACAAGCCCGCAATGGCCGTGCCAATGCCAAACACCAGCCACCACACCTTGGCAATGTCGATACCCAGCACCTTGACGATCTCCGCATCACGCGAGCCGGCGCGGATGATCAGGCCATAGCGCGTCTTCTCGATAAACAGCCACAGCGCAAGTACGATCACAGCCGTCGCAAAAATCAAAAACAGGCGATACAGCGGAAAGTGCCCAAACCCGAGGAACACAGAGCCTTTCAGCTCATTGGGCGTGGACGATGGCAAGCCTTCAATGCCAAACACAAAGCGCATCACATCGATCAGCACATAAGACAGTCCAAACGTCAATAACAGCGGGTAGTCAATGCCGCGCCCATACAAAGGTCGCACCAAAAAGCGCTCACATACCAGCCCAATCGCGCCAGTGATCAGTGGCACCACCAGCAGACTGAACCAGAAGTTGCCTGTCAACGTCAGGCTGTAAACGCCCAGGAAGGCACCCACCATGAAGAAGGCACCATGCGCAAAGTTGACCACCGTCAGCATGCCAAAGATAAGTGACAGGCCAATCGCCAATAGCGCATAAACAGCGCCCAAAGCGATGCCCGTCATCAACTGCAACGCGAGCAGTTGGGGCGTGACATCAAACATCGCGAAGACTCAAAACGTCAAAAGGCATCAGGTGCTGATCTTGTGACCCATCTCATCGCAGGTGCGCAGATTTTTCTCATCGGGCGCCTCGATCGACAGCACGTTGAAGACGTCGTACTTGTCTTTCATGTTCTTGGATTTGGACTCCACGATGATCACTGATTGAATCGACTGATGGTCGCACTTACGGTAGAACTGCTCGCCTTTGTAAAAGTTGTAGCGTAACTGCCGCAGCGCAATGCTGACCTTGACCGACTCGGTGGATTTGGACTCTCGCACCGCCTGCAATACGCTGCGCACACCCGCGTAGCCCAACGCGCCGTAGTCTGAGGGCACGGTGCCACCATAGGCTTTGCGGAACTTGTCGTTGAAGGTCTTGGCGGCGGGGATTTTGTCTTCCATGCCCCAGTAGTAGGACGTGCCTCCCAAGATACCCTCAAACGCGTCGGGGCCACCTGCCTGGCGGGCGGTGTAAAGCAACACTGGCGCGATGATTTTGGTGTTGGCTTTGAGGCCAAAGTCAGTCGCCTGCTTGGCAGAGTTCACCAAATCCCGGCCAAAGTTGCACAGCACTAGGATATCTGGTTTGAGTGACTGGATACGCGGTAGAAACGCCGAGTAATCCGCAACGCCCAGCGGATGGCGGATGTCTGCCAACGTTTGCGCCCCCAAGGCCTGACCCGCGCGCTGAAAGCCGCGAACCATTTCGTGACCATAGGCGTAATCAGCCGTCAAATAAACAATCTTCTTGCCAAATTTGGGGAACGCATAACGCGCTACGGCTCCTGCGGTCAAATGCGGATTCAGCGCTTCATGGAAGGTGTACAGGCTCCAGTCTTTGGCTTCGTTGATGGTGTCGGACTGGCTGATCGAGTTGAAGATGATCTTGCGATCACGGGTGACGGCGTTGATCGACAACTGCGTGGCGGCAGACAGCGAGCCCACGACAAAATTCACCTTGTCTTTCTCGATCAACTCCAGCGTGCGGGTGGCCGCCTCGCCGGGGTTGAGCTTGTCATCACGCACCAGCAGCTCGGCCTTCATGCCGTTGAAACCACCGGTCTCATTGAATTCCTTGACC
>JANNFW010000696.1:0-2846 GCA_031380235.1 Rhodoferax sp.
ACCTGCTGAACTGGCTGCTGGGCCAGGTCAGCGACATGCATTTGATTGCGGGCAGTTCGCTGTTTCGCGACAAGGTGGGCCAGGTGATTGCCTCACCGCTCTTACACCTGCAAAGCCGCTTTGACGGGGCTGGCTGCACGGCGATGTCCTCCGATGCATTTGCAACTCCGCAAGTGACACTGCTAAATGCCGGACGATTGCAAACCCTGATCCCCAGCCTGTACGCCAGCCGCAAAACCGCCCTGCCCCATGTGCCAACCGGCGCGGCTGGCTGGGAGATGGCTGCAGGCAAAACGCCCCGCGCGCAGATGGTGGCAGATGTGCAGCGCGGCGCATTGGTGGGTCGCCTGTCGATGGGCAGCCCGGCACCCAATGGCGATTTTTCCAGCGTCATCAAGAACAGCTTTTTGATTGAAGGCGGCATTGCGGGGCAAGCATTGTCAGAAACGATGATCACCGGCAATATCGCCCGCATGCTGCACGACGTGTTGGCGGTGAGTGTGGAGCGGATTGACACGGGCGTGATGGCGCTGCCGTGGCTTCGTATTGGCGGCCTTCACTTCTCTTGAAGCAGCGATGAGGCTCAGGCTACCAGCAGTTGCGCCACACCCGCGTCATCGCGAACCGCTTGCACTTTGACGTTGTAGACCTCGCTGACGGTAGCGGCGTTCAGCGCGTCTGCTGGCGTGCCGTGGCACACAAGCGCACCGTTTTTCATAACGACAACGGAATCTGCGTAGCGCAGGGCCAGGTTGACATCATGGAGCACCGCCACCACACCCACACCGCGCTCCTTGGCCCACTGCCGAACCAGGCGCAGCACATCATGCTGATGCGACAAGTCCAGCGCGGCGGTGGGTTCGTCCAGCAGCAGCCAGCGGGTGGATTTGTAGGGTGAATTCTTCTCGACGGTGGGCTCCCATATCTGCGCCAGCACGCGAGCCAACTGGGCACGGGCACGCTCGCCGCCACTCAGGGTGTGGATGATGCGGTGCGCGAAGGCCTCAACGCGGGTTGCGCGCATGGCCGCCTGCACGATCCCCGTTTCGTCCGCGCTGGGCTTGCGTGAGTGCGGAAAGCGGCCCAGCTCTACGATGTCTTGTACCGTGTAGTCAAACGCCACCGCCGTGTCCTGCGGCAACACGGCCCGAAAGCGGGCGAGCTCAGCGGCTGAGTAGTCGGTCATCCTGCGATCGTTGACGCTCACCCTGCCTGCGCCGCCCGACATTCGTTGGCCACTCAAGAGCGACAACAGCGTCGACTTGCCCGCGCCGTTCGGTCCCAGAATCGCCGTCACCTCGCCCGCCTTGAGCTTCATCGACATGGCGTGCAGGAGGTTGACAGACCCTGCGCGGTATGAAACGTCGCTCGCTTCGAGAAAACTGTGGGCTTGCACGACGCTCATTGACGGCCCTAAATTCGGCCCTTGAAGCCGCGCAGCAACACCAGGAAAAACGGCACGCCAACAAAGGCTGTCAACACGCCCAGGGGCAACTCAGCAGGCTTCATCACCGTGCGCGCCACACTGTCAGCCAGCAACACCAGGGCGGCACCGAGCAAGGCCGAGCCTGGTAGCACCACCCGATGATCGGGGCCTGCGACCAAGCGAATGCAATGCGGCGCGATGAGCCCGATAAAACCGATGATGCCCGTGGTGGCCGTCACGGCACCCACGGCCAGCGCCGCCACCAGTACTGCGCTGCGCTTAACACGCTCCACATTGACACCCAACAGCGCTGCCTGCGCCTCACCCAGCGCAATGGCGTTCAGTGGCCGTGCCAGCGCCAAACCCAGGCAGGTCGCGACAAACACAATGCCGCCCACCAGCGCCACCGCACTCCAACGCGCACTACCCAGGCTGCCCAACAGCCAAAACTGCAGATTGCGCAACTGCTCATCAGTTGCCATGAAGTTCAGCAGCCCCAGCCCGGCCCCCGCCAGTGCGTTGATGGCAATGCCCGCCAACAACATCAGACCCACGCGCGTACCGCTCTCGGATTGCGAGAGCATGTAGATCACCGCAGTCACGGTCAAACCCCCGATAAAAGCCATCAAAACCAAGGTCCAGCTGCCTAAAGAGCGTGGAAGATCGGGAAACCACAGTGCACCCATCACGACGGTGATACCGGCTGCCAGTGCCGCGCCGCTGCTCACGCCAATCAACCCCGGGTCTGCCAGCGGGTTGCGAAACATGCCCTGCATCAGCGCGCCGGACATCCCTAGCGCCGCACCCGCCTCCAGCCCCAACAGCAGGCGCGGCAGGCGGATATTGAGAAATATCAATTGCTCTGATGTGCGATCCTGGCTGCCCGACAGGCCCGCCCACAAGGCCCGCAAAATTCCGGAGACCTCAATTTGATAGGCGCCGCGCGCGCTGGCGATCAGCAGGCTGGCAATGACCAGAGCCACCCCAAGGGCCAGCACTTGCGGTGCCGCAAGGCGACGCGATGGGGTTTGAATTGAAGCGCTCACGGGCGACGCACCGAGCTTGAAGACTGCGTCAAGACAGCACCAGTTTTTCGTGGATTTTCTGTACGGTTTGCGGCATGCGCGGGCCGAACCCCAAGAGTTCGAGCGCATCCATGTGCAGCAGCGTTCGCGTCTTGAACGCCGGTGTCAGGGCCAATTCAGCGCGCGACCAGAACTTCTCCACCCCGCCATAGGCCTCGATGCCCTGGGTTGTCGTCAGGATCACTTCGGGTGCAACGCTGCTCATCGCCTCTGCGGTCATGGGGCGATAGCCATTGAAACCACTCATTGCGTTTTGCCCGCCCGCGTGGCGAATCAAGGCATCCGCCGCTGTTTTTTCCCCAGCCACTTGCGGGCTTGCGCTGTGCGACAAAATG
>JANNFW010000754.1:0-5589 GCA_031380235.1 Rhodoferax sp.
GCACATCTCCGGCATCGACATCGTGCGCGCACCCAATGCGCAAGGCGTGGGTGAGTACTACGTGCTGGAGGACAACCTGCGTGTGCCCAGTGGCGTGAGCTACATGCTGGAAGACCGCAAGATGATGATGCGTCTCTTCCCCGACTTATTCAGCGCGCACCGCGTGGCCCCCATCGCGCATTACCCGGATTTGCTGCTGGAGACCCTGCGCGCCAGCAGCCCGGCTACCACGGCCGAGCCCACCGTGGTGGTGCTGACCCCTGGCATGCATAACAGCGCCTATTTTGAGCATGCCTTTTTGGCACAGCAAATGGGCATCGAGCTGGTGGAGGGGCAAGACCTGTTTGTCAAAGACAACTTCATCTACATGCGCACCACGCGCGGCCCCAAGCGCATTGATGTGATCTACCGTAGGGTGGACGATGATTTTCTCGACCCCAAAGCATTTCGCCCCACCTCCACCTTGGGTTGCGAAGGCCTGCTGGATGTCTACCGCGCCGGCCACGTGACGATTTGCAATGCCGTCGGCACGGGTGTTGCCGATGACAAATCCATCTACCCCTACGTTCCCAAAATGATCGAGTTCTACCTGGGTGAAAAGCCGATTTTGAACAACGTGCCCACCTACATGTGCCGCAACAAGGACGATCTGGCCTACACGCTGGCCAATTTGAAAGACCTCGTGGTCAAAGAAGTGCACGGCGCAGGCGGTTACGGCATGCTGGTCGGGCCAGCGGCAACGGCTGCGGAGATCGAAGACTTTCGCGGTGCGATTTTGGCCAACCCCAGCGGCTATATCGCACAGCCGACGCTCAGCCTGTCAAGCTGCCCGACGTTTGTGGAGAGCGGCATCGCCCCGCGCCACATTGATTTGCGGCCCTATGTGCTGTCTGGCAAAACCGTGCAAATGGTGCCGGGCGGCTTGACCCGCGTGGCGTTGAAAGAAGGCTCGCTCGTTGTCAACTCATCGCAAGGCGGCGGTACTAAAGACACCTGGATTCTGGAGGCGGAGCATGTCCCTGTCGTGCCTCCCGCGCCGTCTAAGCCCGCAGCCCAATCGCAATCTCAAACCCAAATGTCGTGACCTGACCGTCGTCAAGATTAGGAGCCCACCCATGCTGTCACGCACCGCCGACCATCTGTTCTGGATGTCCCGCTACACCGAGCGCGCCGAGAACACAGCCCGTATGCTGGATGTCAACTACCAAAGCTCGCTTTTGCCGCAGTCGGAAGCCATGGCCCAAGTCGGCTGGGAGGGCCTGATCAGCATCAGCGAGCTGCTGCCCGCCTACACCGAGCTGCATGGCACCGTGAAAGCCCGCGAAGCCATGGACTTCATGGTCAAGGACGAAAGCAATCCATCGTCGATCATCTCGTGCTTGAGCGCCGCGCGAGAGAATGCCCGCGCGGTGCGAGGCACACTCACCACTGAAGTCTGGGAGACTGAAAATACCACCTGGCTCGAAGTCAAACGCATGATCAAGGCGGGTGATTTCGAGCGCGACCCGTCGCAGTTTTTTGAGTGGGTGAAGTTCCGCTCCCATCTCTCGCGTGGCGTGACCGTGGGCACCATGTTGATGGACGAGGCCCTCTACTTCATGCGCTTAGGAACGTTTTTGGAGCGGGCCGACAACACGGCACGCTTGGTGGACGTGAAGTTTCATGCGGTTCAAAGTGATTTTTTTTGGAGCCGCTGGCGAGAAAGATCAGGAGTATGAGTTCTACCACTGGAGCGCGATTTTGCGCAGCGTCTCAGGCTTTGAGGTCTACCGCAAGGTCTACCGAGATGTGATCAAGCCCGAGCGCGTGGCCGAGCTGCTGATCCTGCGTGCCGACATGCCGCGCTCGTTGCACGCCAGCCTGAACGCGGTGGTCTCCAACCTGGCCCTGGTCGCCACCGACCTCAACAGCGAAACCAACCGCCGCGCCGGCAAACTGGCTGCCGAGCTGCGCTATGGCCGTATCGATGAAATCCTGGCGACCGGCTTGCATGCCTACTTGACGCAGTTCCTCGACCGTGTGAACGACCTGGGTGCGCAGATCAGCCGCGAGTTCCTGATTCCGTCCGAGGTTTGAGGTTTTTAGCGAAAAATTAACCTATGGGTTAGTTTATTATGAAAACTGCCGAAAAATGACGAAATTCATAGTGTTTTAGACCGCTAGCTCTCGATTAACGTGCACGGGAAGCTATAAAGTTAATAGTAATACGTTACGTCAGCACTTCAAGCAGCCGATCCAGCCCGCCGCTGTTGATCGCCACCATCGCCTGCTCCCGCACTTTCGGCTTGGCATGGTAGGCCACTGACAGACCCGCCACGCCCATCATCGGCAAATCATTGGCACCGTCGCCCATCGCAATCGCATGGCGCGGGTGAATGCCATTGGTGGCGCAGGTCTGGACAAAGAAGCGGCGCTTCTCCTCGCCATCGCAGATGTCGCCCCAGTGCTGGTTGAGCATGCGACCCGTCAATCGGCCCGACTCGTCGATCTCCAGCACGTTGCTGCGGGTGGCATCAATGCGCAGCAGGTCGCGTACGCGGTCGGTGAAAAAGGTGAAACCACCGCTGACCAGCAGCGTAGTCATGCCAACGGCTTTGCAAGCCGCCACCAACTCTGCCGCGCCGGGGTTGAGCTTCAAACGATGGTTCAAAACCTCTTCCATGTGGCCCACCGTCACGCCCGTGAGCAGCGCCACGCGGCGGCGCAGGCTGTCTTTGTAGTCCGTGATTTCACCGCGCATCGCCGCTTCGGTGATGGCGGCCACCTCGGCCTTGCGGCCCGCCGCGTCGGCAATTTCATCCACGCATTCGATGTTGATCAGCGTCGAATCCATGTCGAACGCGATCAGCTTGTAGTCGCGCAGACGAAGCGGGGGCTTGAAGTTTTGGATTACGAGGCCGGGGGAGGGTTCAGTGGCATGCATAGGATTTCGAATTACGAAAAGTTAGAGACTCGGCGCTGAATCACGCATCCACTGTTTGAGACGCGCTAGGTCGTCGAAGTCAACCACCTCACCCAAACTACCGCTTTCATCCACAATTTTGAAACGCTGAGCGTCTTTGGTCAAAAACAGCACCTTGCCATAGGTTTTTGAGTAGTGTTTGCTTTTGCGGTTGGCATCTTTCACGTCATGTTTGGTTTCTACAAGGCGCGCCAATGGGTCGTCATCCAGGTCGTGGTGCAGACAGACGACGAAATCGGGGTAAAACATGTTGCGACTGTCAGTTCGCATGAGAGCAATGCTGAATGGTTTGCCTTGAGGGTTGCGATGCCACCAGGCGACAAAATCTGCCCGATCCAGCGCCTTTGCAAAGGCCAGCTCCTGGGTATTGAATTCATAAGTCGCGTCGAGCCGCGCAGTTGAAAAAACATCCCCCAACGGCCTACCGCTAGCGTCTTGAGCAAACACATAGGTCTCGTTTTTAAACAACGGCTGCGCTGCAAATGACAGGGTGGCGACAGCCTGCGCCACACTTTCGCTTTCGGGGAACAACACACCGTAGATGTTTTTTCGCGACGGCAGCAGCGTCTTGCTTGCGGGCATCAATAGCGCATCTGGCAGTGGCTGGGCCAAGGCTTCCCGCGCTTTGTTTGCCCATTGCGCTTGCAAGGCCTCCTGCAATTCGGGCAACTGCTTGTGGACAACCCAACAGGCGGCGTCCCGGGCCTGCGCGCGCAGCGTCGCGGACTGGGGACGCACGGCATCGTCGCGGTAGGCATGGGCGCGTTCAATTTCGGGCAGCAGGCGATTGCCTAATTCGGAAATCAAATCGTGCAAGTCCTGCTCTTCAAGCCCGGCGGACTCCAAGGCGTCTTGCGTTCGTTGCATCAGTGCGTCGCGGTCGGTCACCACTTGCACGTCTTCCTCAAAAATTTCGCCCCCAAACAGTTCAGTCCGAACTTCGCGCTCTGTCAGCAAGTTCAAGGCCGCCCGCGCGGCGACACCTTTGACCTCTTCAGACAAATGCAGAGTTCGCGCAGCTTCTCGAATGTCCAGTTCCAAGACGTCAAACAGCGGTTTGACCTCCGTGGTGAATTGCCCAGGCGTGGCGCGACGCGCAATCGCAGCAAGCCGCGGATAGGCTCGCAGGCCGTTGCTTTCCAACGCCTGCATCAACTCATTTCGATCCTCGGGCGCAGTACGTTTGGCCGCAGGCCGGTTGCCGCTGGCAGCTTCCATGTGATCCAGCGCATCCAATTCCCCTTGCCCGCCAATTGCGCCAAACAACTCCGGCGTGACACCGATTTCGCCCAGTGGAGGCAAAGTCACAAAATCAACCTCACTAGGGAGCGGCTCTGCCGGCAAACCGGCTTGGCGCACGGTGCCATCTGGCGCTACGGTGGCCAACAGGCCGATGTCGTAGCCCATCGGTGTCTGGTTCGTCACGTTGTTGCTCAAACACACGCCGCCGTAGGCGGTTCGCCGCGCTACCAACTCTTCAATTTGGCCCTCCAGTTGAGACAACACGGCTTTGGTGGAAACCACCGCGTCTGCAAAGCCGCCCTGGGATTGCGCATTCGCCAGAAAAATATAGGCTGTGTCCAGTTCAGACGGCGCGGTGTAAGCCGCCGGAAACGCGCGTTGCAGTTCACCTGGCACGCGCATGACGCGGCCAATGAATTGCATGGCAAAGTCTTCGTCGTTGACGGGTTTTGTCGATGCCAACACAAAGGCGCGTGGCGCATCAAAACCAGTTCCTGCTGACTGTTTGAAAATCAAAACCTCGATCTGGGTGTTGACGGCAATCGCCGCCATCATGACTGGGTCTGGCTCATCCGCCGAATGCATGCCGATGGCATTTGGCGCTATAGCCAACTGCTGCGTCAAAAAATCATAGGCTTCGCGAATGGCATCGTCGCCATTGGCCACCTGCACCAGCATGAGCGGCACCGTGGCAAGGCCCCGCGCGTTCAGCATCTGGCCGATATGCTGGTTGCGCCGCCAGGCGCGGCGTAGCACTGTCAGCTTCAAATCGGTGATGCCTTGCATCGATTCACGCAGGTCGTACACCACGGTTTCAAGCCAGGGCTTGTTCAGTCGCTCTGCCACCACGTCGGCGCGGCTGACGCTGAAGGCCTTGAAAGCGATGTTGCCAGCGCTGGCGATGAACTCATTCAGCCGCGCGTCTTTGGGCGTGGCACTGGCCATCAGCAAATAGCCGGGCTTGAGCCACTTCACAAAATGGCCAAATTCAGTGGCACTGTCCAAAGCAATATGGGCTTCGTCCACCACCAGGCCAATCTCAAGCCCACGACCACGGGCCAGTTCAAAAAAAGTGGCCAGGCTGCGGCGGTCGTCGTCGGCTTTGTCGGTGTAACCCGCTTTACGCGACTTGGCGCTGGCCACGCCTTGCACGGTGGACACCAGCACTTGGCCCGCCTCGGGCATTTCGTTTTGCGCGTTGCCCAGGTGTTTGGCAATCATTCCGGTCTCGGTGGCCTGGCTGTCCAAGGTGTCTACGGTTTGCGCGACCAGGTTGACATAAGGCACAAACCAAAGCCACAACACATTGCTGGTCTTGATGACGTTCTCCAAAATTTTGGTGAGCACAAAGGTCTTGCCCGAGCCTGTGGGGCTGCGCAACAAGC
>JANNFW010000790.1:0-7807 GCA_031380235.1 Rhodoferax sp.
GATCGACCAGGCGAGTGGCCAATAGGGGACGCGGCGTGACGCGAACCAGCGCCGCATGAGTTGCTCGGGGTGGGCGAAAGCCGCGATGCTCACCACGGCGGCCAAGTCGTCGCGTCGGGATGCTGACAACAATACGGCGGCGGCTCCGACAGAGTGGCCCAATGCCACGATGCGCGTGATGTCTACCTGGGGAAGTGTTTTCAACCAAGTGATCGCGCTGTCCAAATCTTCGGCGAAGCGCGGCAGCGAGCTGTGATCATCGTGGTCGCTTCTGCCATGGTTGCGCGCTTCCATCAACAGCACGGCAAAGTCTGCCTGATGCAGCGCTTTCGCGGCGGGCAGCAAGTTGCTGGCGTTGCCGCACCAGCCGTGTAGCAGCACAACGGTGGGGCGTGGCCCGGTTGCAAGCGCCGGTACAAACCACGCGAAGAGGCTCAGGCCGCGCGTTGTAGGGATGCGCACCGCCTGCGCTAGCAGACCGTGCGCGTGGGGCGGAGAGCCTTCCGGCGCGACGTCCGGCGCTAACACGCTTTTCATCCAGTGGCTGACTCGGAAGAATCGGCCGATTCCCAACCCGTTTTGCCGCGGGCGTTGGTGCGCCATGGCGCCTACGGATGGCTGTTCAAGGCCTTGCAGAAATCGCATGATCTACCAGGGTTTGCGCTTCGTTCATGATGCGCTGCAGGTGCTCGGTGCCACTGAAGCTCTCGGCATAGATTTTGTAGATGTCCTCAGTGCCCGAGGGTCGGGCAGCAAACCAGCCGTTGGCGGTGACGACCTTGATGCCGCCCATGGGTTCATTGTTTGCGGGTGCATGACTGAGAATGCGCTCAATTTTTTCGCCTGCGAGTTCCGTCGACGTGATTTGAGCGGGCGAAAGTGCAGCCAGCAACCGCTTCTGCTGTGACGTGGCGGGTGCTTCTACTCGATCTGACACCGGGTTACCGAATTCATTCGCCAGATCGACATACAACTCACCGGGGTCTCGGCCTGTGCTTGCTGTGATCTCGGCGGCCAGCAGTGCGGCGCTGATACCGTCTTTGTCGGTCGTCCACACCGAGCCGTCGCGGCGCAAGAATGCGGCACCGGCGCTTTCTTCGCCGCAAAACCCCAGCGTGCCGTCCTGCAAGCCGGCCACGAACCATTTGAAGCCGACCGGTGTTTCGAAAAGCGGGCGGCCCAGTCGCGTTGCCAGCCGGTCAATCAATTGGCTGCTGACGATGGTTTTGCCCACGCCCGCTTGCTGGCTCCACGCGGGGCGATGTGAAAAAAGATAATCGATGGCCACCGCCAGGTAGTGGTTTGAAGGCAGCAGGCCAGCGCTTTTGGCAACGATGCCATGCCGGTCGTGATCGGTGTCGCAGCCGAAGGCGATGTCGAAGCGGTCTTTCATGCCAACCAGCCGCTGCATGGCGTACTGTGAGGACGGATCCATCCGAATTTGGCCATCCCAGTCCAGCGGCATAAAGCTGAACGTCGGATCCACCACGTCGTTTACCACGGTCATGTTCAGGCCATACGTTTGCGCGATGACATTCCAGTAGTGAACCCCAGCACCGCCCAGGGGGTCGACACCGATGCGGATGTTCGAGCTGCGAATCACATCCATGTCGATCACGTTGCAGAGATCGGCCACAAAAGCGTTCAAAAAGTCATGGCGATGCGTGGTGGCCGCCGCCAGCGCCTTGGCATGCGGCATGCGCAGTACGCCTCTGAGCTGCGCCTCCAAAAAGCGGTTGGCTGCCACTTCGATCCATCCGGTGACCTCGCCACTGGCAGGGCCGCCGTGCGGTGGGTTGTACTTCAAGCCGCCATCGCGCGGTGGGTTATGCGACGGCGTCATCACAATGCCATCGGCCAATGCACTGGTGCGGTGGCGGTTGTGGGTCAAAATCGCATGCGAAATCGCCGGGGTGGGTGTGTATTCATCGTTGGTCGCCAGCATCACGTCCACGCCATTGGCAGCCAGCACTTCAAGCGCGCTGGCACCCGCGGGGCGGGACAGCGCATGGGTGTCCAGCCCCAAAAACAGCGGCCCGTCAACGCCATGCGCCTTGCGATGCAGGCAGATAGCCTGGGTGATGGCCAGCACGTGCCACTCGTTGAACGAGCGGTCAAAGGCCGATCCCCGATGACCCGAAGTGCCGAACGCTACACGCTGCGCTGTGACCTTCTCATCAGGCACTTCCGAATAGTATGCGGTGACGAGTTTGTCTGCGTCTACGAGCTCCGAGCGTGGTGCCGGTTGGCCGGCGAGAGCGTTGATCCGAGTCGCCATGTCTGCCTCACGAAATTGCGGCGCTTTTGTTGCGCGAGCAATGCCCTTGCCCCAAAACGGTCGCTGTCACGAGGAGTTCAAACATGACGTGGCGGCGGCTGCGCTGGCAATAGTTAGGCAAGCGCGTCAATCGGCTGACCACCCGCAGGTCCAGCGGTTTGTCGCAACCGAGATTCATATCGAACCTGCCATAGCCTTTGGTGAACGCTTTTCCCTGATCCGCGCCATCAGGGTGCTCCATGACTTGGTGAACGCTTGCACACCCTCGTGTTGAAGTCGTACGGCCAGCGCTGCATCGTCAACACCTTCGCGCCTAAATTCTTCCAGCACGGCTTCGCTGTAGCCACCGTCAACAGGCAGGGCAACGCCCACATTGCCGTGGTCGGCAAACGCCAGCAGCGTCTTCTCGGGGATGGTGTCAATCGTGTCCGGTGCGATGAGGGCCTGGACGTAGAGCGTGTCGGGTGCAGTGGCATCTTTGGTGCCGGTGCTGGCCCAGAGCAGCCGCTGGGGCCTCGCGCCTGCCCGAGCCAACCGCTTCCAACGCTCGGACGCAAGCAATTTGCGATAGGCAACATAGGTTCGCATCGCAACGGCAATGCCCAGCCGATTGTGAAACGCAGGCGAGACTTCATCTCTCACGCTGACATCCCACCGGCTGACGAACAAGGAGGCCACCGATTCAACCTTTGGATCGAGACCCGCTGCGACCCGCCGCTCGATGCCGCGCAGGTATGCTTCGGCAGCAGCCATGCACTGTTCCTGAGAAAACAGCAAAGTCACGTTGATTGGCACGCCATTGAAGATCGACTGCTCGATGGCCGGAATCCCTTCAGGTGTGCCGGGAATCTTGATGAAGAGGTTGGGGCGCGCCGCTCGCGCGTGCAGTTGAAGGGCGGCTTTGACAGTACCGGCAGTGTCGTTGGCGAGAAGTGGTGAGACTTCTAGCGAGACCCACCCGTCAGCACCCGCGCTTTCGTCAAAAATCGGCCTGAACAGATCGGCTGCCTGCGTCAGATCTTGCAGCGCCACTTCGAAGAAGACACCTTCATCGGTCAAGCCATGCGCGGCCAGCGTCTGGATGGCTTGATCATAGACGCTGCTTTTACCAATCGCCTGCTCGAAAATGGTGGGGTTCGAAGTCAGCCCGGTCACCGACAGATCGGAAATGTAGTGGGCGAGCGTACCACTGGTCATCAGTTCCCGCGAAATGTTGTCCAGCCACAGGCGTTGTCCAAGATCATGGAGTTTTTGGGTGTTGGAGTTCATCATTTTTCCTGAAAGGGAAGGAGCATACGGATATCAACATCGAGCAGGTCACCAATGCGCTCCAGGCTGAGATCAGCGGGTGGGCAGGCCGCAACAAGGGCCGCGTCAAGTGCGTAATGACCCTGGCGCGCAAAGACAGTGGTCAATCGATGCTGCATGGTCTTCTTCATCGCGCCAAGAATGCGCAACTTGTCATCAACCATCACGTAGTGCCGTGCCGGGTAGTGGCGCTGCACGGCATCCAGCATCTGTTCCTTGTGGATATAGATCAACACGCGCCCGCCAACAGCACCCCACAAACCGCTGCGCTGCACCTTGCGCGGCTGAAAAACCACATCACCATCAGAGAGGATCACGGTGCGGCCCAAGGTGTCCAGGCGCGCAATGACCTCCAGCGCGCGGTTATAGAGACGATCAGCGAAGGGGTAGTCGATGAGGTAGCTTGACATCTGTAGCAGGCGCGGATCGTCACCCTGCCCGGGGCCGTGTTCGCTGCCCTGGCGATAGCGTTGCAGCGCGCCGAGGTAATCGGCATAGCCCAGCTCGGTGCGCAGGGCTTCGAAGTGCTTCCAATAGTGGCTGGCACTGGCGGCGCCGAATTCGCGATCAAGATGGGCGCGCAGGTCAGCAATGATCCGGTCGTTGTCAAGCAGGGTATTGTCAACGTCGAGTAGAAACACTGTGTCCTGGGGTGTAGTCATGTGCTTGGCTTCTCGATATGACCACCAAACTCGTGGCGCATTGCAGACAGCACCCGATTGGCAAAATCCGCGTTGCCGCGCGAGGAGAACCGGTCAAACAGGGCGGCGCTGAGCACATGCGCTGGCACGGCTTCGTCGATGGCGGCCTGGATGGTCCAGCGACCTTCTCCCGAATCCGAGACGCGGCCGCCATACTGCGCAAGCTCGGGGTCTTTTTGAAGCGCTTGGGCACTCAAATCCAGCAACCAGGAGCCGATGACACTGCCGCGCCGCCAGACCTCTGCAATCTCGGGCAAGTCCATGTCGAACTGGTAGAACTCGGGATGGGCGAGCGGCGTGGTTTCGGCATCGTTGACCATCTTTTGCTTGCCCACGTTGGCATGTCGAAGAATGTTGAAGCCTTCTGCATAAGCCGCCATCACGCCATATTCGATGCCGTTGTGAACCATCTTGACAAAGTGACCCGCCCCCGACGGGCCGCAGTGCAGGAATCCCTCCTCCGAACTGCCAGTTTCAATGGAACGGCCCGGCGTGCGCGGGGCTGCAGCGATTCCGGGAGCCAGTGAAACAAAGATCGGGCGCAGTTGCGCGACGATGTTGGGTTCTCCGCCAATCATCAGGCAGTATCCGCGGTCAAGCCCTTTGACACCCCCGCTGGTTCCAACATCCAGATAGTGAATGCCGGTGGCCCGCAGTTCACCGCTACGGCGGATGTCGTCGCGGTAGTACGAATTGCCACCATCGACAACGATGTCGCCCTTGTCAAGCAGGGGCACCAGATCGCCCAGAACCTGATCGACTGCGGCGGCGGGCACCATGAGCCAGATCAGGCGCGGCTGGGCCAAGCGCGACACCATTTCTGTCAAAGTTGCCGCGCCAATGGCACCATTTACTTGCAGATCAGCCATGGCTGCCGGCTGCCTGGCATGGACGACACATTCGTGACCCTTGCGCAGCAAGCGCCGCACCATGTTGCCACCCATTCGGCCCAGACCTATCATTGCAATTTGCATGGTAATTCTCCTGTGTCCTGGTTTGCGGATCTGCTGTGCGGTCACCTTGCGAGCTGGGTTGCCAGCGCGAAGGTATGACGGGCGATTTGTTCATCCTCCTGGGACGCGATCACCCGCACCAGGCAGCGTGAAGCTGTAGTGTTGACGGGGTTCTGGGCCGACAGGTTGCGCTCTTCGTCAAGGTTGATGCCAATCCACGATAAGTGGCTGCAAATCATGGCGCGCACCTGCGCATCGTTTTCACCAATGCCCCCGGTGAAGACGAGCAGATCAATGCCATCCAGCGCGGCGATCATGGCAGCGATCTGCTTGCCAATGGAGTAGCAAAACATCTGGATCGCAAGCCGTGCATCGGCGTTGTGCGGGGCAGCCTCATGCAGATGTCGCATGTCGCTGGTGATGCCCGAAATCGCCAACAGGCCCGACTTGTGATCGACCATGTCTGCTAGCTTGGCGACATCAAACTTCATTTCGCGCATCAGGCAGAGCAGAACGCCGGGGTCGAGATCGCCACTGCGCGTGCCCATAATGGTGCCGCCGGTGGGTGTCAAACCCATGCTGGTGTCGATCGATTTTCCGTTTTTGACGGCGGTGACGCTCGCGCCGTTGCCCAAGTGAGCGATGACGACGCGATCAGGCAAATCGCGCCCAAGTTCGTGCACGATGGACTCATACGACAGGCCGTGGAAGCCGTAGCGTTGGATGCCTGCTGATCGCAATGCTTGGGGGATCGGCAGCACGCGGGCGACATCCGGCATCCCTGAGTGAAAGGCGGTGTCGAAACACGCTACCTGTGGAAGGCCAGGAAATTGCGCCTGCGCAAATCGAATGAATGAGAGCGCAGCGGGCATGTGCAGCGGCGCAAAGCCGACCGCTGCTTCAAGCTGCTGCACCACTGACGCATCGATCAGGCAATGCTGGCGCAACGCCGGGCCACCGTGCACGACGCGATGGCCGATGGCGTCTGGCGCGGGCACGCCGGGCTGGGCCAGAAATTCTTTGATGCTCGCAACAGCCTCTGCGGTACTGGCGTTGGGAACCGTGGTGGCCGCCAATTCCTCAAGGTGCGCCGCCTCCGCCCGGAACAGGCCGAATTTGAAGGAAGAGGATCCGCTGTTGAGCGCCAGAACGGTCATGGGTGTGAGTGATCTCATCAGCTCCAACGCCAGTCTTTGACTTCGGGCATGTCGTCGCCATGCGTGTTGATGTAGAGCTTATGTCGCGCGATGGTGGACTGGTGGCGCGCGGTTTCGGAAGCAACCAAGTTCGCAAAACGGGGGATTCTCGTGATCGCGTCCAGCGCCAGTTGATAGCGGTCAAGCTGGTTCAAAACCACCATGTCAAAGGCAGTAGTGGTGGTGCCTTCTTCCTGGTAGCCACGCACGTGGAAGTTGTCGTGGTTGTGGCGACGGTAGGTCAGTTTGTGGATCAGCGCGGGGTAGCCATGAAAGGCGAAGATAACTGGTTTGTCGCGGGTGAACAGCGCGTCAAACGAATCATCTTGCAGACCGTGCGGATGTTCAGACGCGCTCTGTAGCACCATCAAGTCCACCACGTTGACGAAGCGGATGCGGATGCCTTCCACATACGTGCGCAACAGCGTCACGGCAGCCAGTGCTTCCAGCGTGGGCACATCGCCCGCGCAGGCGATCACGACATCGGGTTCGTGGTTGGGGTCGGCGCTGCTTTCGGCGTCGCCATGGCTCGCCCATTCCCAGACGCTGGCGCCCACCGTGCAGTGGCGCACCGCAGCGTCCATGTCCAGCCATTGCGCCTGGGGCTGTTTGCCCGCGATGATCACATTGACGTAGTTGCGGCTTCGCAGGCAATGGTCTGTGACGGACAGCAGGCAGTTGGCGTCGGGCGGAAGATAGATGCGCACGATCTCGGATTTCTTGTTCGCAACGTGGTCCATGAAACCGGGGTCCTGGTGCGAAAAGCCGTTGTGATCCTGCCGCCACACGTGCGATGAGAGGACATAGTTCAGCGACGCAATCGGCTCACGCCAAGGGATCTGCTGGCTGACCTTCAGCCACTTGGCGTGCTGGTTGAACATCGAGTCGATGATGTGGATAAAGGCCTCGTAGCACGAGAACAGGCCGTGTCGCCCGGTCAGCAGGTAGCCCTCAAGCCAGCCCTCACACAGGTGCTCGCTCAACACTTCCATCACCCGACCTTGCGTGCTGAGGTTGGTGTCGTCATCCTCCACGTCGGCCATCCAGGCTTTGCCGCTGACGGCATAGACGGCATCCAGGCAGTTGGATGCGGTCTCGTCCGGGCCGAAGATCCTGAAGTTTTGGGCTGCCAAATTCAGCTTCATCACATCGCGCAGAAACCCGCCCATCACGCGCGTCGCCTCGGCGTCCACGCTGCCGGGTTGCAGCACCGCTACCGCGTAATCGCGAAAATCGGGCATTGACAAATCCTGCAACACGCCGCCGCCATTGGCGTGTGGGTTGCAGCCCATGCGTAAGTTGCCGCTGGGCGCAAGCGCTGCAAGCTCATCGCGGAATTGGCCTTTGTCATCAAACAACTCTTGCGGGCGG
>JANNFW010000008.1:0-4084 GCA_031380235.1 Rhodoferax sp.
CTTTTGGCGCTGTATCGCACAGGGCTTGCAAAACGACGAGCCTGCCGAGAAGTGCAATGGCTTGATCAACCGAACGCAGACCGCCCAGATCAACTACGGCATCTCGGGCCAATTGAGCGGCGCAGGCACACTGTGGGGCCAACGTAATCAATGGATGGCAGGCGCCGCCTACGACGCAAGCCAGATCGATTTTTCGCAAAGCACGCAGTTGGGCTACCTCAATGCGGACCGCAGCATCACCGGCATCGCATCATTTGGCGATGGTGTAACGGGCGGCGTGGTGGACGACGCGCCGCATGACACCCGCGTCAATTTGACCGGCCGCAGCCACACCTGGAGCGTTTTTGCCAGCGACACGCTCTCGTTGTTGGACGACAGTCTGCACCTGACGCTGGCAGGCCGCTTCAACGCGACGCGCATCGAGAATCGCGACTTGATCCGCGCCGCAGGCGACCCGGCTTCTTTGAGCGGCGACCATCGTTTTGAGCGTTTCAACCCGGCGCTGGGCATCACCTTCAGCCCCATAAGTTCACTGCCACGCGCGCTCAACATGTACGCGGGCTACAGCGAAAGCAGCCGCGCGCCGACTGCGATTGAACTGGGCTGTGCCAACCCCGAGCAGCCCTGCAAATTGCCCAATGCGATGGCGGGTGACCCACCGCTGAACCAAGTCGTCACGCGCACACTGGAGCTGGGGTTGCGCGGCACGAGCGATAACCTGCAATGGAACGCAGGCGTGTTTCATGCCGAGAATCAAGATGACATTTTGTTCGTGGCGGACAACCAGGCCGGGTTTGGCTACTTCAAGAATTTTGGGAAAACCCAGCGCCAAGGCTTGGAGTTGGGGTTTGCCGCAAAATTTGGCGCTTTTAATTTGGGAGCGCAATACACCCGGCTGGATGCGACGTACCAAAGCGCCGAGACCGTCAACGGCAGCAGCAATAGCAGCAACAGCAGCGCTGCGGATGGCGCACCGGGGTTGGATGGCACGATCAACATCCGCCCGGGTGATCGCATTCCGCTGGTGCCCGGTCAATTGCTGAAAGTCTTTGCGGACTACTCGCCCTCGTCCAACATCACGTTGGGAGCCAGCATGATTGCCGTGGCCGGTGCTTTGGCGCGTGGCAATGAAAACGCCGCCCATCAGCCCGATGGAAGGTTCTACCAAGGTGCGGGCGAATCGGCCGGGTATGCGGTGTTCAATTTGAGCGGCAGCTACCGGATGACTTCGCAATGGCAATGGACTGCGCAAGTCAACAATCTGTTCGATGTCCGCTACAGCACGGCAGCGCAGCTCGGTACCAACGGGTTTGCTGCGAATGGCAATTTTCAGGCGCGGCCCTTCGGTGGCTCTGTAGCGGCGGGGTTTCCATTGCAGCACTCCACGTTTTACGCGCCCGGTGCGCCGCGCGCGATCTCGGTGGCGGTGAAGTACGTATTCCGTTGACGCAGTATTGTGCTATATTAATTATAGCTTTTCATGCAATATATACGAGAGCTAGCGGCCGATATTGCTGTAAATTTAGCTCAAAATACACTCTAAAACATCAAAATTAACCCCTGGGTTAATTTTTACTGCTCTGGAGCGATACGCAAGTAGCTGGCAAAACGCGGCTTGCCACTGGGCGTCACATCGCGAAAGGTATAGGTCACGATGGTGCCGACGGCGGGTGGGTTTTTGCGCTCTTCGTCGCTCAAGCCGGTACCCAGGCGAAAGCGCTGACCGTCTGCCGTTCGCACCTCCAGCGCGCCCGTCTTGCCTGCGTACTTGCCTTTGCCCGGCACGTGGCCGATCACCTCCGCCTCTGCGTCTGCCAAGCTCTTGAATTTGAGCAGCACGTCGCTTCGCCCGGTGGTGTACGCAGCGCTTGCCAGGTGCAACATCAAGCCTTCGCCGCCGGCGGCGTTCACGGCTTTGAGCCGATCCCGCAATACCGCCAGGGTAGGAATGCGGAACTGCTCCACCCCTTGCAATTGGCTCCACGCCGCGCCGCGCACCACCAGTTTTAGCAGCGCCGCGCGTTCTGCAAAGGTGCCCGCGCCTTGCGGCAACTCAAACACCATGTACTTGACCTGCTCCCACTCGGCATCCACCGGCTGGGCTTTGCGCACCATGCCTGACAGCACGTCGAACTTGCCCCGCCCCAGCCACAGCTCGCCGTCCAGTGGCGTTTTGGGCAGCTTTGCCAAAAACCAGGCGGGTGCCGCAATCGTGCGGCCACTGCGAAAGCGCAGGGTGCTGCCATCCCACAGCGCACGCACGCCGTCCAGCTTCTCGCTGATCAGGTATTTGGCGGGGTCGAAATGCGCTGGCGCGTTGACGGCCAGCAGCACGTCGGCTCCAGTTTTGGCGCTGAGATTGAGCGAAGCACTCAACGAGCTCGCCAGCGCGACCAGTTGGATGGCGAATAAGCGGCGGCTTGGTTTCATGGTTGCCATCCTAGCAGGCTGCGCACGTCAAACAAATACCCGCTGCGCATGCAAGCCCAAGCCCGTTGCCACGCTGGCAAAACGATCTCCGCGAACGACTTTTGCGGTGGGAAAGCGCGCAGAAATGCGCTGGGCCAAGGCAGGCAGGCCCGTGGAGCCGCCGGTGAAGTAAAGCGCCGTCACCCGTTCCCGCGCAATCCCGGCCTGGCGCAGCGTTTCCTGTGCCGCCAGCGCAATGCGATTCAGGTCATCGTCAACTGCGCTGATCACATCCGTTTCTTGCGCGATCACCTGCAAGCCCGCCTCCAGCTCAGCCAAGTCTATGGTGATGCTGCTGGCAGTCTCTGCCACCTTGATTTTCGCCGTCTCGGCTTGTGCAATCAGCCCGTGGCCGAGCCGCTGCGTTAACACACGCAGTAGGCGCTGGTGGTGGCGCGGGTCGGCATAAAAAGTCTTCATTTGCGCCAGCTCCAGTAAGCGCGCGGGGCCATACGTGGTGTTGATCAAATGCCAAGTCGCCAGGTCAAAGTAGATTTTGCTCGGCACCTCGCGTCCGCTCTTGCCCAGGCTACCGAAGCCGCAGGTGGGCAGAATTGCTTTCAGCTCGATGCGACGGTCAAAATCAGTGCCTGCAATATGCACGCCGTGGTTGGCCAGAATGTCGTCCTTGCGCTCCACGCGGTCACGCCGCTTGGGGCCTACGCGCACCAGCGAGAAGTCCGAGGTGCCGCCGCCAATATCGGCCACCAGCACCAATTGCTCGTCATCAATGCCGCTTTCAAAATCCAGCGCGGCGGCAATCGGCTCAAACTGGAAGCTAATGTCCTTGAAGCCGACGTTTCGTGCCGCTTTGGCCAGCGCCGCTTGTGCTGCGGCATCGCGTTTCGGGTCGTCGTCCACAAAAAAGACAGGGCGACCCAATACGACGCGAGATAGTGGTTTGCCTGCATCACGCTCCGCCATTGTCTTCAGGTGGCGCAAGTAGCCACCCACGACATCGAGGTACGCGACGGCGCGGCCCCCGCCCACGTCGGTCGATTGGGTCGCCAACGTTGAGCCCAAAATGCTCTTCATCGAGCGCATCAATCGCCCTTCAAAACCAGCAACGTAAGCGCCCACTGCGGCCCGGCCATATTGAATTGTTGGGTCTTCATGACCTGCAAGCCCTTCTATGGAGTAGAAAGCGGCGGTGGGCATGGTGCGGTAGCCGGGCTCTAGTTCTACCAGCCGCACCCCGTTTTTCTGCGGTAGGGCGATGGCGGAATTGGAGGTGCCGAAGTCAATGGCGCAGACAGAGGTCATTCAGCGTGAGGTGTTGGTTGGAGGTGAATCAAGATGCAAAACCAGGCGCAGGATTGCCAAAAATCGCCCGCCTGTTATACTAGAAGGCTTTTCGGAATTTGCCGGAAACTTGTGAAAGTGTTGAAGGAAGCGCGAGCATTTTGCACGAACTTGCTTGGTCTGCATTCAGCAGGAACTCTCCATCTCAAACGTTTAGGGACGTTTTTTAATCTATGCCAACCATCAACCAGCTAGTGCGTCAAGGCCGTGAGGTCGAGACCATCAAGTCGAAGAGTCCTGCGATGCAGAACTCTCCGCAGCGCCGGGGTGTGTGCACACGTGTGTACACCACGACGCCCAAGAAGCCCAACTC
>JANNFW010000449.1:0-16042 GCA_031380235.1 Rhodoferax sp.
AGCCGTAGCCAACGGACCCATGCCGCCCAAAACGCCAATCATGATGCATTGCTCCTTTGAAGCGCGCTGTACAGGTTGGGGGGCTTTAAACGCATAGAGTTTGCCTTTTTAGAGTTTGCCTTTTGCAGGTGATCAGTTTCATCCTTCAGCGCAGTGCAAAAAAGTGAGGTTTGTTCACGGCTAGTTACGCGCCTGGCCTCGCCCCACGAGATTCAGCACGCCGATAAAGGTGTTCAGCCGGTTTTTCATGAAGTCGGTCTGCAAAGTCTGCTGCTCGCCAAATTCGAGCACCACCGGGCGATATCGGCTGTCGGGCGGCCAACGCGGTGTGCTGGCTGTGGCTGCAACCCCAGGGTCACCCACCTTTGCAAAGGCCACCCAGCGAGCGGCCATCTGGCGCCCTACTTCACGGTCGGTATCGGTCAGGGGTGTTGGCAGGCAGGCACACAAGTCGCCCGTGCCAAACACGGCCGTCACTTCGTCGCCATGTGCCGCGCCGGCTTTCAGCGCACGGGCTTGCTGTGGTACGAAGCTGAAGTAGTAGCGCCAGGTGGGCGTGGTTTTTGAGTGCAGCACCGCAATGCGCCGCGAGAACGCGGTAAAGCCGACATCGCGCACGACTTGTCGTCCCAGCTCGCCCTCGTCTGTCACGCCGGGGTACATCGGGCGCACCAGAATGCGCGCCGCACCGAGCTTTTTCACCAAGGCCGCAGGATCCAGGCCCATGACCACGGCGACGCTGGACTCATCACTGTTGCTGCCGATGATCAGCGGCACTTTTGCCTGCTGCTGGGCCTGAAACACGGCCAATATCGGCTGTGGCAGTGCCGCGTCTCCAATGATGATGCCGGGTGCCAACGACAGGTCAGGCCCTTGCAGATTCGCAAAACTCTCAGCGGGTACGCGACGTAATTGCGCCAGTGTGGCGCGCTCACCCGCCAGGCCCAAAGCGCTGGCGACGCGCACGCCCGTCTGACGGGCTTGCTCGCGGCTGTGGCTTGGAATGCCGTAGGGGCTTTGCGCCACCGCGCGCTGGAAGAGGCCACCCGGGAGCCCGCGCGACAGCGGTGAGGCCATCAACGCCAACACGCTTTGCGCACCGGCAGACTGACCAAACACGGTGACCTGCCGCGCATCACCGCCAAAGGCCTCAATATTGCGCTGAACCCAGCGCAGTGCCGCCATTTGATCCAGCAGGCCAAAGTTTGCGGGGCCACGCGGCGCCGCGCGCTCCAGCGCCGGGTGCACGAAGTAGCCCAAAGGCCCAAGCCGGTAATTGACGGTGACCACCACCACGCCCTGCTGGGCCAGCGATGCACCGTCGTACAACTTGAGGCTGCCAGCGCCGAAAATCAGGGCACCGCCATGCAACCACACCATCACCGGCAGCTTGGCACCGGGCGCGGCGCGCGGCGTCCAAACGTTGACGTACAGACAGTCTTCACTTAAGCGGCCGGGGTCGCCACCGCCTTCCAGCGACAGGCCAGACTTTTGCGGACACGCAGTGCCAAACGCTGCTGCGGAGCGCACCCCGCGCCACGGCTGCACGGGCTGCGGTGCGCGCCAACGCAGGGCGCCAACGGGAGGCGCTGCAAAAGGAACTCCGCGAAAAACGTCCAGACCGTCGCTGCGCGCACCTTCGAGCAGGCCACTGGCGGTGGCGGCGCGGGGGGCATCATCAGCCGCGAAGGCGAGAGGCAGTGTTAGGGTCGTCAGCGCAAGCAGCCCGACCCGCAACGCAGCCTGCATAAGGATGCCGAATCTCATGGCACACGCCGGGTGCAGGTGATGTCGCCCTCACGGCACATGGCCATGGCCTGCATGGCCAGCGTTCGCTCACGCGTCATGCGGGCGGCACAGCGCCAGTAGACAAACCCTTGAGCGCTGCCGCCAGAAGTCGGGCCACTTTCAAAACGGCACGCTTCGGTGCGAAATTTAATCCACGCGGTTTGCATGCGGCGCAGCCGGTCACGCTGTGCAGCGGGCAGGGGCTTTGATAGCTCTTGATAGGCCTGCGCATAGCCACTACTGGCCTCTTCAAAATCTTCTTGTGCGCAAAGATTCATGGCGGCCTGCGTGGCGGCGCTTGCGCAAACGTCTGCAGGAGGGGCCGCAATGGAAACGGCGTGGGTTGCCAGCGCCAAAACGATGATGGTTGCGTGAGCCGCCAGCTTCAAGAATTTTCTTTCAAATCGCAGTAGGGCCAGATCGATTTGCACAGGGGTCTCCCAGAAAGACTGCCGAGAATTCGGTCGTACCGTCCACACTCTAGGGCAAAAGCAAGATGTAAGCACACCCAAATGCATCGAGATTTCGGGAGCCGGTGTTCGACTGACACTGTCAACCTATATTGCTATTATAATTATAGCTTATCATGCTTATTGTTCGAGAGCTAGAGGCGAATTCTATTAACAATTTAGCCGAATCTGATCCAAAGTCATCATTTTTGTCAAATTTCGACCATTATTTACCACAATTGTAGTTGAATAGAAATAACCTTCCAACTCTTGTATAATATGCGTTCAATGCTACAGGTTATGTAGCTTATGACATCGATAGTACATCAGCTTGCTAGATTTCGGGAGATCACTTTTGTCAGACCCTTTCATTCTCACCCTGTCCTGCCCTGACCGAGCGGGCATCGTGCACGCTGTCACCGGCTTTGTGGGCATCTGCAACGGCAACATCACGGAGGCCGCGCAGTACAACGACCAGAGCACAGGCCTGTTTTTTGCAAGGATGCGTTTCGATTGCCCAGCGGGTACTGACTTGGCGGTCTTGCGTCAACAGTTCTCGGTCTTGGCGACCAGCCTACAGATGGACTGGGGTTTGCACTCCGCCAGAGACCGCGTACCGACGATCATCATGGTGAGCAAGCTGGGCCACTGCCTGAACGACCTGCTATTTCGCTACCGCACCCACCTGCTGCCGCTGGAGATCAAGGCCATCGTCTCCAATCATCGCGACTATTATCAATTGGCCGCTGCTGCTGACATTCCTTTTCACCATATCCCCGTGACGCCGGACAGCAAAGCCAGCGCTGAGGCCAAGCTGCTGGACTTGGTAAAGCAGGAAGGCGTGGAGCTGGTGGTGCTGGCGCGTTACATGCAGGTGCTCTCCAACGATGCCTGCCGCGCGCTGGCCGGCAAAGCCATCAACATCCATCACTCGTTTTTGCCCAGCTTCAAGGGTGCCAAGCCTTACCAGCAGGCGTTTGACCGGGGCGTGAAAACCATCGGTGCCACCGCGCATTACGTGACGGCCGATCTGGACGAAGGCCCGATCATCGAGCAAGGCACTGCCCGTGCCGATCACGCCATGGATGTCGCCCAACTCACCGCGATGGGCCGCGATGTCGAAAGCTCAGTGCTGGCCCGCGCTGTGGTGTGGCATGCCGAGCGGCGGGTGCTGGTCAACGGGCACAAGACGGTAATTTTTAAGTAGTGTGATGCCACTGATTCAATTCAACTTCGCCGCTGCGCCGATCCAACTGAGCATCGTCAGAGTTACCCACTTAGAATTGATTTCACCCCAATCGCCACAAGGTCACGCAGCGAGGTCAGTTTGAGGGCTGTCGCCGGGTGAGCTTCAGGTCAACCCCAGTTCAGGAGACTCCCAATGAATACCGCCACCATGGCCATGCCAGTCAGCCGCAAAAGCCCTGGCGAAGGCGTGCCGCGCTCCCCGGCGATATCGGTGCAAGAGATTCTTCGCAGCGACGCGAAACCGCCGCCGGCCGTTCTGCTGATTGACTCGCCGCGTGACATGGGCCAAGAGGATGTGTCGCTAGACCGCTACTACACCAAGGACTGGCATGACCGCGAGGTCAAAACCGTCTGGCAAAAGACGTGGCAAATGGCCTGTCGCCTGGAGGACATCCCGGAAGTCGGCGACACCGAGGTTTACGACATCGTGTATGACTCGCTGCTCATCGTTCGCACGGGCAGCGGCCCCACAGACATCCGCGCGTACATCAATTCCTGCCTGCATCGAGGCACCATTTTGCGCACCGAAGGCGGCAACGTGCGGCACATCAAATGCCCGGTGCACGGACTGACATGGGGGCTGGACGGCAAGCTAGCCGGTCTGCCCTGCGCCTGGGATTTCCCGCAGGTTGACCGCGAGAAATTTTGCCTGCCAGAAGCTCAGGTCGGCCTCTGGGCCGGCTTTGTGTTCATCAACTTTGATGCAAACTGCGAGCCGCTTGAGAGCTACCTTGAATGCCTGCCCGAGCACTTCAAGGCTTTCGGCCTGGAAGACCGCTACAAGGCGGTGCACGGTGGCAAGGTGCTGCCGTGTAACTGGAAGTTGGCGCAAGAGGCATTTATGGAAGGCTTTCACATCGCCGCAACGCATCCCCAGTCGGTGGAATACACGGCAGATACCAACACGCAGTACGACGTGTTTGATGGGCGCCACGTCAACCGCTTCATCATGCCCGAGGGTGTGCCTAGCCCGGCCTTGGGCAACTATCCGCAGCAAAAAATCGTCGATGCCATGCAGCGCGATATTGAGTTTTATGGCAAGCGCGAAATCAAGGTTCACGAAGGTGAGACCGCCCGCGAAAAAATTGCCGAGCGTGCGCGTGAGCGGTTTTCCAAATCCACAGGGCGGGACTTCTCCGAGCTGTCCACCTGCGAGGCGGTCGATTTGATCCAGTACCAGCTGTTCCCCAATCTAGGGCCTTGGGCAGGCATGGCCACACCGCTGGTCTACCGCTTTCGCCCGAATGGCGACAACCCGGAAGAATGCATCATGGAAATCATGATGCTGTTTGCCAAAAATGCAGACGGCACTCACCCGCCAGTGGGCAAAGCGACGATTGTTGGCTTGCAAGACTCCTGGCACAAGGTGCCGGGTATGGGCTCGGCCGCAGATGTGACCGACCAGGACACCGAAAACCTCAAACGCATCCAGCGCGGCATCCGGGCATCGAAGAAGCCGGGTGCCACGATGTCGGTCTATCAGGAAAGCCGCATCCGGCATTTCCACAAGACGCTGGAAGAGTACATGGCCAAGCCATGAATTGAACGCCCCTGCTCCTCCTGGAGCAAGCTCACGACACCGTCTGGTAGTACAAATTTTGTGGATGCTTGGCCTGCGCGAAGAAGAACCAGCGCTCGGCAATCAGGCCGGGGGCCTGCACCACAAACGCCAACAGGAACAGCCAACCCTGCTGGATCAACACCCCCCACAACAACAACAGTGCAGGCACCGCAAAGGCCAGCACGATGAAGCCAATCTTCACGTTTTTGAGCAGCGCCTGAGTTGCCCCGTGAAAGAACTCGCGGGTATTGAAGGCGCCTGCTGACATGCCCATCGACTTTTGTACCAGGGTCGCAGACTTGATGCCTGTTGCTGATTGAAGTGTTGACTTGTGTTTGATCGCACCATTGCGTTTGAGCGCCAGCATGCGGGTGAACCAAGCCAGCAGCGTGAACGCCAGCGCGAACGGGCTGGCGGCTTGCAGCAGCCGCGCTTCTCCTAACCAAGCGGCCAGCGCGCAGCCCAACACGAAGCCGGAGGACAAACCCATCAGCGTGAAGTTAATGATCGTCAGCGGATGTGCCCACTCTTCGATGAAGCGCAGGCAGGCATAAATCATCGCTGTGCAATACCAGAGTGCTGCTGAGCCCAAGATCAGCAGAACAGGCAAGACCCAAGTCGGCAATGCCATTGAGCCTCTTTGCAGCAGCAACCACCACAGGCCCACCAGACCGATGAACGCAGGCAGCACGATCACTTCACGCGACATCCATGAGGTACGCCACATCAGTATCGCCCGCCAAGCGCGCATTTTTCGCCCGAGGTGCAAGAAGGAGGCGGCGAGACCCGCAATCAAAAGCACTTCAGCCAACCCAACCGCCATCAACAAGAAGCCGTTGCCGAACGCCACGCCGCTGAGCACGGCAATCGCCAATAAAACGATCAGGCCCTGCGCCGTGCCTGCCAGCGTCGTGAAAAAGAGGATGGAAAACGCGGGATGCATGGCGGGTCAGCCTTCAATTTGTCGGGTGACCCGGCGCGGTAAATACTGATTCGCGGGTTGGGTATCCCACTCAGGCATCAGCGGGTAGCCGCCACGTTCGCGGATCGCTTTGGAAACTTCGGAGTTGGGGTCTTTCACATCGCCGAACAGGCGTGCACCGGTCGGGCAGGCTTTCACGCAGGCGGGCTTGCGGTCTTCTTTGGGCAAGTGCTCGTCGTAAATGCGATCCACGCACAGCGTGCATTTGGTCATCACCTGTCGCTCTTCATCCAGCTCACGCGCGCCATACGGGCAAGCCCATGCGCAGTATTTGCAGCCGATGCATTTGTCGTAATCGACCAGCACAATGCCATCTTCCTTGCGTTTGTAGCTCGCGCCCGTGGGGCACACCGGCACGCACGGGGGGTCTTCGCAGTGCAGGCAGCTTTTGGGAAAGTGAATCGTGTCCGTTTGGGGATAAGTGCCCGCCTCGTAGGTTTGCACGCGGTTGAAAAACGTGCCGGTGGGGTTGGCGCCGTAGGCTTGCAAATCTGCCAGTGGCCCAGCGCTGCCCGATGTGTTCCATTGCTTGCAGGAGGTGACGCAGGCGTGGCAACCTACGCACACGTTCAGGTCAATCACCAGAGCGAGTTGAATTGCCAGCGTCTCGCCTTGCTCGGCGCGAATGCGTTGGGGTTGCGTCGGCGCGGGTTGCAGCGGTGCCGCAACCGGTGCGTGCGCAACGGCATTTTGTTGCAGCAGATCCTTGAGCCACTGAATCTTCATTTTTTGCGTCCCGCAAAGTAGGTCAGAACAGATACCGCCTTGCCCAACACACCGGGTGCCACGGGCATACTGGCGATTTGGGGGAAGGTCTCCTGCGGCTCTTCAGGCTCGGCCGCGTAGATGCGCACTCGCACGTCGTACCAGCCGGCCTGGCCAGTGATGGGGTCGGAGTTGCTGATGGTTCTGCCGCCTGGTTTGACATTTGCTTGGATAGGAAACGGCAACTCTTCGGTGATCAGATGATTCAGCAAAAAGCCTTTGCGTGCCTCGTCCGCACCGGGTGCCAATTGCCACGCACCGTCAGCCTTGCCAATGGCGTTCCACGTCCATACAGTACCGGGCTCCACCGCCTCGGAGTAGCGCAGCATACAGCGCACCTTGCCCCATTGGCTCTCTACCCAGGCCCAGCCGCCATCGGCGATACCGGCTGCTTGGGCGGTCAGCGGGTTGACATGCAAATAGTTGTGGCTGTGAATTTGGCGCAGCCAGGCATTTTGCGAATCCCACGAGTGGTACATCGCCATCGGGCGCTGGGTGATGGCGTTCAGCGGAAACTTGATCAGGTCAGTCGCCGCTTCTTCCAGTGGCGCATACCAAAACGGCAGCGGATCAAAGTACGTGTTGATGCGCTCGCGCAAATCATCGGGTGGCTGACGGCCTTTGGATTTGCCCTGCGCAGCCAAGCGAAAGGTCTGCAAGGTGTCTGAGTAAAGCGCAAGTTGAATCGGGTCATTCTTTTGCCGCCACCCCTTCTCCTTGGCAAAGTCCAGGTATTCGCGGTTCCAGTTGCGCATGTAGTGCATCGTCTCGGGCATGTGGTATTGAAAGACGCAATCGTTCTTCGCATACGCCTCCCACTGCTTCGGGTTGGGCTCGCCGCGCAAATGCTGATCACCATTTTTGCCACGCCAGCCCATCAAGAAACCAATACCGGGCTGCGGCTGAAAGTTGACGACAAAGTCGGGGTACCCGGTGAACTTGCGGCCACCCTCGGGCGTGGTGAAGGCGGGGAATTTGAGACGCGAGGCCAGCTCGATCAACACCTCCTGAAACGGCTTGCACTGGCCCGTCGGTGGCACGACTGGCACACGTACCGAATCGACTGGCCCATCGAACTCCGAAATGGGGCGATCCAGCATGCTCATCACGTCATGGCGCTCCAGGTAGGTGGTGTCGGGCAGCACCAGATCGGCGAACGCCACGGTCTCCGACTGGAACGCATCGCACACCACGAGGAAGGGAATCATGTACTCGCCCTCTTTCCCATCGACACCTTTGTCTTTGCGGTTCAACATCTCGCGCACCGCCATCGTGTTCATCGAGCTGTTCCAGGCCATATTGGCCATGAAGATCAGCAAGGTGTCGATGCGGTAGGGGTCGCCTTTGACGGCATTGGTAATCACGTTGTGCATCATGCCGTGGGCTGACAGCGGATGCTCCCACGAGAAGGCGTGGTCAATGCGAATCGGCGAGCCATCCGGGTTGATAGCCAGCTCGTCTGGATGTGCGGGAAAGCCCAGCGGCGCGGAATTCAACGGTGTGTTGGGCTGAATCATGTCGGGTGCGTTGAAAGCCCGGTAATTCGGCACGATATGGCGCGGATACGGCGCTTTGTGCCGGAAACCACCCGGCGCATCAATCGTGCCCAACACGCTCATCAGCACCGCCAGCGCGCGCACGGTCTGGAACCCGTTGGAGTGCGCCGCCAGCCCGCGCATGGCGTGAAAGGCGACGGGGCGGGCGGGCGTGGTCGGGTGGACTTTCCCCCACGCATCCGTCCAGGCGATGGGCATCTCAAAAGCCTGCTTGAAGGCGGTGTGGCCCATCTCATTCGCCAGTTTAACGATGCGCGCGGCATCAATGCCGGTGATAGTCGCCGCCCACTCGGGCGTGCAGGTCGCGACACGATCACGCAGCAGTTGGAATGACGGTGCGACTTTCGTACCATCCGCCAGTTCGTAATGCCCTTCCAGCGCTGGGTCGCAACCGTCTGCGATGCCCTCGGGATAGGCATTCAAGACCTTGCCCAAAGTTTTGCACCACACCAGCTTGTTGTGCGGGTTGCGGCCATCGCCGGGCAGGCCTCGCTCGGGATTCGGATCAAACGCAAACAGGCCCTGGCGCTCGCAATCGTCCAGCACCACGAGCTGTGGCGCATTGGTGAAGCGCTTCAAAAAGGTATGGTCGATTTGATCGGTCTCAATCAGCACATGCAGCAGTGCCATCAGCAGCGCGCCATCGGTGCCGGGTTTGATGGGAATCCACTCATCGGCAATGGCCGAGTAGCCCGTGCGCACCGGGTTGATCGAGATGAACCGGCCACCGTCTCGCTTGAACTTGCTGATGGCGATTTTCATCGGGTTGCTGTGGTGGTCTTCTGCCGTGCCCATCATCACAAAGAGCTTGGCGCGGTCTAGATCCGGCCCACCAAATTCCCAGAAGCTACCGCCTATGGTGTAGATCATGCCGGCGGCCATGTTGACCGAGCAGAAGCCGCCGTGCGCAGCGTAGTTGGGCGTGCCGAACTGGCGGGCAAACAGACCGGTTAGCGCCTGCATCTGGTCGCGCCCGGTGAAGAGGGCAAACTTCTTGGGGTCGGTGGCGCGGATTTTGCTGAGGCGCTCGGTCAGGATGTCGAAGACTTTGTCCCAAGAGATCGGCTCAAACTCGCCCGCACCACGCTCGCTGCCAGGCTTGCGCATCAGCGGCTGCGTGAGGCGCGCGGGGGAGATTTGCTTCATGATGCCGGAGGCACCTTTGGCGCAAATGACGCCTTTATTCAACGGGTGATTCGGGTTGCCGTCAATGTAGCGCACCTCGGGGCCGTTGTCGCCCTCGCGCAAGTGCACGCGAATGCCGCAGCGGCAGGCGCACATGTAGCAGGTGGTGCATTTGATTTCCGTGTCGCCGGTGGGCGTGGGCGAGGCAAGTGGGTCATGCACGGGCTCGCTGGAGAGAAATTTGAACATGGATTTGCGTTACTTGATGGGGTCAATGAGGCATGGTAACGGGGTTCAAACTCGATGCAGTGTCTGAAACATCAGGGACCCGGCAGCGCCAGGGCGCAATGCACGGCTTTGGCAGCCAGCAGCGTCACGCACACTTGCGGGTCAATCCCCACCAGGTAGCCACGCCGCCCGCCGTTGATCAAAATTTTTGGCAATTCAAGAATGGACTTTTCGATAAAAATCGGCATGACTTTGCGTGTGGCAAACGGCGAGGTACCGCCCACCAAATAGCCACTGTGCCGGTTGGCGACCTCAGGCGCGCAAGGCTCTACAGACTTCACGCCGATCTGGCGCGCCAGGTTTTTGGTCGATACCTTGCAGTTGCCATGCATCAGCACGACCAGCGGCTTGGCCTGCTCGTCTTGCATGATCAGTGTTTTGACCACCGCAAACGGATCAAATCCCAGCACCTGCGCGCTGTGCTGCGCACCACCTTGCTCCAAGTACTCGTAAGGGTGCTCTGTGAAAGCAACCTTGTTAGCACGGAGCCACTGCGTTGCGGGAGTTTCGGAAATGTGCTCCTTTTTGGACATGGGGTTATTTTCTACATTGGGTTGTCAAATACAATGATGGCATATATGCTGTCACAATGATTCCGATTGTTATTGATACGAACGTTGTTGTTGCAGGATTAAGATCATCAGCCGGCGCGTCGCGGCTACTTTTGCGCCGAATTTTTGAAGGTGATTTTCAACCCCTTTTCGGCAACGCGCTCTGGTTGGAGTATCAGGACTTGCTGGGCCGCCCGGTATGGGGAGATTTGACGACCCCCGCAGAGCGCGTGCAGGTATTGGCAGCGTTGGCAAAGCAGGGGCGATGGGTGACTGTTTACTACGGTTGGCGTCCAAACTTGCCTGATGAGGCGGATAACCATCTGATTGAGCTTGCGCTGGCGGGCGGAGCGGCGGCCATCGTCACGCACAATCTGCGTGATGTTCGCAACGGAGAATTGAAGCTTGGCAACCTGCAGGTGCTGACACCTGCGCAATGCATGAAGGAGTGGCAATGAGCACATTAACCATCAGGCTGCCCGACGACACCGCCCAGCGGTTGAAGTCATTAGCACAGAGCCGCGGCCTCAGCATGAACAAGCTGGTCGAACAGTTGAGCGCGCACGCGTTGTCGGCCTGGGATACAGAAAATCACTTTCGCGCTTTGGCAGCAACGGGGGACGTACGCAAAGCGCTCGCCGTTCTAGATCGGCTTGATGCCTTGGAGGCGAAGAGGTAACTTCGCCGCGCAACAACCCTCAAAAAATCACTGCGCGGGATCTCGAATCTCCCACCGAACTTGGTCAATTTCAGCCAGCAATTCGGGCGACAACGTGGTGCCCCAGGCGTCCAGACACTCATCCAACTGCGCCACCGTGGTCACGCCGATGATGGTGCTGGCCACGCGCCAGTTGGTGTAGCAAAAGGCCAGCGCCATCTGCGTGGGCGTGAGGCTGTGCGCGCGCGCGAGTGCGTTGTAGCGGCGCGCGGCAGCGAGCGACTCCGGGCGGCCCCAACGCTGCTTGCGCACAGATTCAAACACGGTGATTCGGGCACCCGCTGGTGCCAATGGCCCGGTTGTCCCGGACGCGTCGTATTTACCGGTGAGTAAGCCAAACCCAAGTGGCGAGTAACCCAAGAGCGACACGCCGAGCCTGCGCATAGTCTCGTCCAGCCCGTTGTCCACGGTTCGGTTGATCAGGGTGTAGCCGTTTTGAACACTGGCGATGCGCGGCAAACCGTGCTGCTCAGCCAAACGCACAAACTCGTGCACGCCATAAGGTGTCTCGTTCGACAAGCCAATGGCGCGCACCTTGCCGGCTTTGACGAGGCCTGCCAGCGTCTCTAGCTGCTCAAGGATCGAGGTCACGGCCACGTCTTTGGCCGGCTCGAAGTACGACGCGCCAAAGTTGGGAACATAGCGCACCGGCCAATGGATTTGGTACAGGTCGATCACGTCCGTCTGCAAGCGCTTGAGCGAGCCTTCACACGAATCAACGATGTCTTTGGCGGTGACTTGCACGCTGCCGTTGCGTATCCAGTCCATGCCGCGGGCTGGCCCCGCCAGTTTGGTGGCAAGCACCAACTTTTGCCTTGCGCCAGGACGTTTGGCAAACCAGTTGCCCATGATGGTCTCGGTGGCGCCATACGTGGTGGCACGCGTGGGCACCGAGTACATCTCAGAGGTGTCCCAGAAGTTGATGCCGCGCTCCAGCGAGCGGTCCAAAATGGCGTGCGAGGTGGCTTCATCCACTTGCTCGCCAAAAGTCATGGTGCCCAGGCAAACCGGGGTGACTTGCAGGGCACTTTGCCCGAGTTGGATGGTTTTCATGGTGATTGGGTTAAAAATTAACCTGGAAGTTAATTTTATGGGTAAATTCGTTCAAAATGCCAATTTTATCAATGAAATAGGGCTCTAGCTCTCGAATAACATGCATAATAAGCTACTTATAGTATAGCAAACAGAGTGGTAGATCCTGGTTTTGGGTTCATGCATCAGTCCACTCGCGCACGACGCGGGCCGCTCTCACCCGCCCCGAGGTCGCGTCGCTTAAAGTCGGCGGCTTGCTTCGCAGCTTGCGCTGCTGGCTTGGCTTGCCCCGAAGGCGCTGGGCATTGGCCCGTGGCAATGTAGGCCAGCGCGGCCGCGGTGCGACCTTCCGCCGGGTCGCCTAGCTGGCGCGAAAAGTCATCCGCCACGGGGCAGGTGGGCACAAAGCCGTTGCTGTAATCGGCAAAACCGACGGCATTGGCGATATCCAGATTCACCGCGTTGTATTCGATCCCACACGCACTGCGCGGCAAAAACGCATAGGGCTTGCCAAAGCTGTTACTTCCCACCGTTGTCACGCTCTTAAAGGGCTTCAGCGCGTTGATGACCAACTCGCTGGCCGATGCGGTGCTGCCCGAGGTGATGACCATCACCTTGTCAACACCCTCCAGCGTCGGGGCAGGCAGGCCCGTGCTGCGAAATAGTTGGTTGAAGTTGTCCGCCGACTTCTTGGCACTGAAGCGGAACTGTGCAAACACTTGACCGTCCAAACCGCTGCCGCCCACCATCGACGCAATGTTGCGCGCCTGCGTGGTGCTGCCACCGCCGTTGTAGCGAAAATCAAGAATCACATGCTTCACGCCCGCAGCCCGAAAGCTGTTGAACGCCACACCCAACGCGGCCTCGCCGGTGGTGATGAATTCCTCATACAGCAGGTAGCCCACCTTGTCGCCATTGGCTGCGGTAAACACCTGCGACGTGATGACTGGGCTGAGCTTGAAGGTAACCGAGTTCACTGTGAAGCTGCGCTGCACGCCTGCATTATTCGCCACGACAAAGCGGCGCGGCACGCCCTCAGCACCTGCTGCACCGGGCTGGCCGTTGATGATTTGCGTCGGAGTGAAACCGTCAATGCTGACGATGGTGTCGCCCCGCGAGAGCAGCTTGCCCAGGCCCAGCGGGCTCAGGGGCTCAACCAGGCGCACTTTGAGCACCGTTTGCGCTGTATCAGCCCAACCCAGTGCGTAGCCGTAGCCTGTGCGCGTGCCTTCGACAAAAAATTGATTGGATGCGACGACGCTCTCTGCAAAGCTGTAGCGGTCAATTGGCTTGTTCAAGAGCGAGTCCAGGTACTCGTCCATGGTTGTGGCAGTGGCGTTGGGTACGCCCTGTTTGTCGTACCAGAAATACTCGTCGTTCATGTAATCGCGCAACCAAGCGCGCTGGCCATCAACGCTGCAAGTTGCGGGGTTATTGGGGTAGCCGCTGCTCGTCACGGGCACGGGCACGGGCGGTACCGCACTGCCGCCGCCACCACACGATGCCAGAAGGCCCGCCGTGAGCAGACTCAAGCTGGCAGATTTGAAAAAATGAAATTGACGATTCGCCATGAATTCCCTGTCACTCAGTGGTTTGGGCCAAAGTTGCCTGATTGTCACGGTATTGACTGAAAAATTCAGGCGGCATGTTTATCATCCACGCAATGTACCAAGCCCAACGTATCCCCCACAGTGAGTTTGTCCCTATTCGCAACCTGAAGTACCACGTGCGCGTTTGGGGTGAGCCCAATCCCGCGCTCGCCCCGCTGGTGCTGGTGCACGGGTGGATGGATGTGGCGGCCAGTTACCAGTTTTTGGTCGATGCGTTCGGCGACGAATTTGTGAAAGGTCGCCACATCATCGCCCCCGATTGGCGTGGCTATGGGCTGACCACCGCGGCCCCGGTGGACAACTACTGGTTTCCCGATTACATGGCCGATCTGGATTTTTTGCTGGATCACTATTCGCCCGAAAAACCTGTGGACTTGGTCGGCCACAGCCTGGGTGGCAATGTGGTGATGCAGTACGCAGGTGCCCGCCCGGCGCGCATTCGCCGATTGGTCAACCTCGAAGGCTTTGGTATGCCTTCGGGCAAGCCGACCAGCGCACCCAAACGCTTCGCCACCTGGATGGACGAGCTCAAGACGCACAACAAGGGCGGCATCGTGCTGAAGACGTATGACAACGCAGATGGCGTGGCGCAGCGGCTGATGAAGACCAACCCGCGCCTGGCACGTGACCAGTCCGGGCGTGACCGCGCGGCCTGGCTTTCGCACCACTGGGCGGTGGAGAACAAAGCGGGCCGCTGGGAGATTCTGGGTGACGCGGCACACAAGATCTCGGGGGCCAACGTGTCGCGCGTCGAAGAAGTGCTGGCGCTTTACGCGGCCATCACCGCACCCACGCTGTTTGTCGAAGCATCTGACAATTCGATGCAAGGCTGGTACGGTGGCAAGTTCACGCTGGCTGAGTTTCATGAGCGCCTGAAACACGTGCCCAACGTCAAGGCGGTGCGTATGGAGGATTGCGGCCACATGCTGCACCATGACCAGCCAGCGCAGTTGGCCCGGCTGATTGAGGATTTCGTCGCCTGAATGCGGTGAATGGGTGGCGTGCGAAAATGATGGGTTCGATCAGACATTGATCGCCACTTTTCAGGACAAGCCCCATGGACGCAGAGAGCATCAATCAAATCGGTACCCAACTCAACGACTTGGGCGCCCGAACGCAAGAGCTTCGGGGGTATCTTTGACTACCCTGCCAAATCGGAACGGCTGAGAACCGTCAACGCATCGCTCGAAGACCCCACCGTCTGGAACGACAGTAAAAAGGCACAGGAACTGGGCAAAGAGAAAAAGGCGCTCGATGGTGTCGTCGGCACGCTGGACAAACTCACTTCTGAGCTGGCCGATAACGCCGAACTTTATGAGATGTCGAAGGCCGAAGGTGACGAGGCAGGCTTGACGACGATCAGTGAAGACACCGCGAAGCTCGCCGCAATCATCGAACAGCTCGAATTCCGGCGCATGTTCAACAACCCAGCCGACCCGCTGAACGCCTTTTTGGACATTCAAGCCGGCGCTGGCGGTACCGAGGCCTGCGACTGGGCCAGCATGCTGTTGCGCCAATACCTGCGCTACGCCGAGCGCAAAGGCTTCAAGGCCACGCTGGAAGACGAAACTGCGGGTGACACAGCGGGCATCAAAGGCGCGACGATCAAGGTCGAGGGTGAATATGCTTTTGGCCTGCTGCGCACCGAAACGGGCGTGCACCGCCTGGTGCGTAAATCGCCATTTGATTCCAGCGGTGGCCGCCACACCAGCTTTGCCAGCGTGTTTGTCTACCCCGAAGTCGATGATTCGATCGTCATCGACATCAACCCCGCCGATGTGCGTACCGACACCTTTCGCGCCAGTGGCGCAGGCGGCCAGCACATCAACAAAACCGACTCGGCCGTGCGCCTGACTCACCTGCCCACTGGCATCGTGGTGCAGTGCCAGGATGGCCGCAGCCAGCACAGTAACCGCGATGTCGCATGGAAGCGACTGCGTTCGCGTCTGTACGACTTTGAGATGCGTAAACAGCAGGAAGCGCAGCAAAAGCTCGAAGACACCAAAACCGATGTCGGCTGGGGCCATCAGATCCGCTCCTATGTGCTGGACAACAGCCGTATCAAAGACTTACGGACAAACGTCGAGGTGTCTGCCACGCAAAAGGTGCTGGATGGGGATTTGGATGTGTTCATTGAGGCATCGTTGAAGCAAGGGGTTTGAGATGTCAACCGAACTTTCAAGCAATCGCTCGTTGGCAGATTCTGCAAATCCGCTGGATCGGTATGTCTACGAATATTGTGAAATACACGCGCATGAGGGACCAGGCCGAAGTGGACCTCACGCCGGCCTTGTAAACCTCACCGAAAATTCTTCAGCTGGGGCCAATGCGTTGCTTCAGCAGCGAGCAAAGTTGATAGAGAAACTGAG
>JANNFW010000023.1:0-1927 GCA_031380235.1 Rhodoferax sp.
CGTGGCGGTGTTTCACGGCGCAAATGGGCACTTCTGCGCGGGCTGGGACTTGAAAGCGGGTGCCAGCTTGCAAGCCGAATCAGACGGCCAAACGCCGGGCGTGTTTTCAAACCTCGCTTTCACCGCAAGTGATCAGCGGGCCTTGGGGCCGATGGGGCCATCGCGCCTGCTGTTGTCCAAGCCCGTGATCGCTGCCGTGAGCGGCGCTGCAGTGGCAGGCGGCATGGAGTTGGCGCTCTGGTGCGACATGCGTGTGATGGAACAAGACGCGTACTTCGGCGTATTCTGCCGCCGCTTTGGCGTGCCGCTGATTGATGGCGGCACCGTACGCCTGCCGCGCCTCATCGGTATGGGCCACGCGATGGACTTGATTTTGACGGGCCGCAAAGTGGAAGCGGCTGAGGCCTTGCAAATGGGCCTGTGCAACCGCGTTGTGCCGACAGGTGATGCGCTTAAAGCAGCGCTTGAGTTGGCGCAGCAGCTCTGCCGATTCCCGCAAGCCACCATGCTGGCCGATCGCATGAGTGCGTACACGCAGTGGGACATGGACTTGCCCCACGCGCTGCATCAGGAGTGGGAGCGCGGCAAGGGCTGTATCGGCGCAGGTATTGAGGGAGCTGGCCGGTTTGCCTCAGGGGCGGGGCGGAGCGGGGTTTTTTAGCGTTCCCTGATAAAAATGAACCTGTGGATTAATAAATGTGCTCAAAATGGTCAAAACGCGTAAATTTGTAAGAAAATAGGCTTCAAGCTCTCTTATTTTATGCAAAAAGTGCTATATTAATTATAGTAAATAAGCATAATTGTCAACTTAGCGACCAAGTCGCATCGAGCTCAAGCTTCGCACAGTGCAAGGCTTGCTATCCTCGTTTTCATGAAAGTGTCTGAACTTGCAGAGCGAACCGGGGTGTCGGTGCATCGGCTGCGTCGCTACGAGGCACAGGGGTTGATTGGCGCTCAGCGCAGCGCCGGTGGTTACCGCGAGTTCACCGAACGAACTGTGCGCGAAGTGATCTTTATTTCCATGAGCCGCGACTTGGGCTTTTCGCTCCAAGACATTGGTGAGACGCTGCCGAGCTATCGCGCGGGCAAGCTCACCTTCGATCAGATGGTCGAGCGCATGCAAACCCGCATTGCCGAGGTGGACGCGCAAATCGCAGCGCAGCGCACGGTGCGCGCCAAACTGGTCTCGCACATCGCGTGGCTGAAGAAACGAAAGCGCGAATTTGTCAAGCGCGGGCAACCCAAACCAGCCTCTAATGCGCGCCCACCTTGGCCCACATTGAAAAAGGAAAAACCATGACATCACCTCTGACTGTGCCCGAACAAGTCCGCCAAGTCCTGCTGACCATGCCCATGGCACAAACGCTGAAGCTCACAGTTCTCAAGGCCGAAGCTGGCGACGTAGAGTTGCAAATCCCGGTGCAGGAGACGTTCTGCTATCGCCCTGGGCAGTTGCAGGCCACAGCTATTTTCGCTGCCGCCGACTTCGCAGCGGTGGCCGCAGCGGGGACGATGCTGCCACCGGGGTTCATCAATGCCACCGTCGATGCCACGTTAAAAATCGTCGCGCCCGCAATTGGCAGCCATTTGGTGGCGCGTGGCCGCGTAGTCAGTGCTTCGCGCCTGCTCACTGTGTGCGCCTCCGAGGTGTTTGCAGTGCACGAAGGCCGGGAAACGCTGTGCGCCACATTGCTAGGGACGGCGCGCAACATCGACGCGAGACCTAAACCGTACTGATCTTGTGAGGCTAGCACTGCTGCCTCCGATTCAGTACGCTAGCAGATGCGATCCCCCAGGATTCGGCAACTCACGTGGTTGGCCTTGGTCATCAATCGCCACATAGGTGAGTGAGGCCTCAGTGACTTTGACGTACTTGCGCTGCGCGCGAATCCGCTCGGCGTAGACCTCCACTTTGATGGTGATTGAC
>JANNFW010000033.1:0-2303 GCA_031380235.1 Rhodoferax sp.
TGGGATTTTCATGTGCGGCACAAGGACAAGCTGGCCAACAACCCTCGCATTGGCATGGTCTACCGCCAGCTTGAGAAAATGAGCGACACGGCGGTCAAATCATTGCAAGCGCAGGCCACCGCCGTCAGAAAAAGCATCGAATCGCTCTAAACTTATCGGCTTTGAGTGGGTCGGCAGGTATGCAACTTCAGGATATTTTGTACTCGCAGGGTTTTGGTACACGGCGCGTTTGTGCGGGGTTGATTCAGCAGGGCTGGGTTGAGGTTTATGATCAAAATGACCCGCCAGCTCTCGTAAAACATACACAATCAGATATCTATTTGGTAGCAACTGGCCTGCGCTTTCGGGTGCGAGGCGCGGATTGGGCTTATTTCGACAAAGCCTACCTCATGCTGCACAAGCCCGCCGGCACCGAGTGCTCGCAAAAGCCGTCCACGTACCCCAGCATCTACACCTTGCTGCCCAGCCCCTTGCGCCTGCGCCCGCAAAAGAGCGCGGTGCAGGGTGTACAGGCGGTCGGCAGGCTCGACCAAGACACGACAGGGCTGCTGCTCATGAGCGACGACGGCCAGTACATCCACCGCATGAGTTCGCCCAAAAAGCATTTGCCGAAAGTGTATGAAGTGACCTGCAAACATCCGCTGGACGATAAACAGGTCAACAAGCTGCTGGGCGGCGTGGTGCTGGATGACGACCCCAAGCCCGTGCGCGCTGCCGCCTGCGAGATCGTTGATTTGGATGGCGAAAAATTGCACCTGCGCCTGACGCTGACTGAAGGCAAGTACCACCAGGTCAAGCGCATGCTGGCGGCAGTGAGCAACCGCGTCGAAGGCCTGCACCGCTCGCGCATCGGTGGGCTGGCGCTGCCCGCAGATTTGTTGCCCGGGCAATGGCGCTGGCTGAGTGCGGCGGATTTGGAGAAGTTGAAGAGCTGAAGAAATAATTCCGCTCCACGGAATCCGTTTTTCAGATTAGAATGCCTGCATGATCCGTTCGTTCATTTGCGCAGATACGGATTCGCTGTTCAATAGTCGGCCAGTCGGCCGCTTCAAAAATATTGAGCGGGTGGCGCGGCGCAAGCTGTTGCAACTGCACGCTGCCACAGAGCTCAACAGCTTGCGCATTCCACCGGGCAACATGCTGGAGGCTTTGAGAGGGGATCGCAAGGGCCAGTACAGCATTCGCATCAATGACCAGTGGCGTGTGTGCTTTGCTTGGCATGACGATGGCGCTTACAGAGTTGAAATCGTCGATTACCACTGAATTGGAGATCAGAATGGCCGCTAAATTATTGGACGAAATTCACCCCGGTGAAATCCTGCTTGAGGACTACATGAAACCGTTGGGCATCACCGCCCGCAAGCTTGCGGCCGATATGGACGTGCCGCCCAGCCGTATCAGCGACATCGTGAATGGTCAGCGCCCCATCACGGCGGATACGGCCTTGCGCTTGGGCTTGTTTTTCAGCATGGAGCCGCGCTACTGGCTCAATCTACAGACGGAATACGACATGCGCATGGTGATGCGCGAGAGCCGGGATGCGATTGCGCCGCGCATTAGGGTGTTTCAGGCGACGACATGAGTGCAGCGTATTTAGAGCAGTGTCAACTAATTGCTATATTATGAATAGCTTTTTGTGCAATTAGTACGAGAGCTAGAGGCCTAAAAGGTCATAAATCTCGTCTAAATTGCTGATTTTGCAAAATAATTAACCCTCAGATTAATTTTTACCTCTACAGTGACGTGCAACCGACGCGCTTACAAACTGAGCAACTTGATACCCAGCCGGGCCACTGGCCACAGACCCGCAAGCTACACTAACGGGTTACCTCAGAAGTGGATTTTTGTGAAGTTTTTTGTCTCGCGAGCGGTCATGCTGATGGCTCTGATTTCCCTCTCGTTACCCGGCGCTGTTTTTGCCCAAACTGCAGGGTTGCCTGCGGTATCGTCTCAGCCCGCCCGGCCGATTTTCGTCCTCAATTCGAAGGATGCCAACGTCAGCGTGATTGACCCGTTGACCTGGAAGGAGACCAAGCGAATTTCTACCGGCAAAGAGCCGCACCACCTGTACCTCACGCCGGATGAAAAGTCGCTCATCATTGCCAACGCGGCCAGTGATTCGCTCACGTTTATCGACCCCAAAACAGCAGAAGTGCAGCGCACGTTTCGCGGGATTTTGGACCCTTATCACCTGCGTTTCTCGCCGGACATGAAATGGTTTGTGACGGCGGCGAATCGGTTGAACCATATCGACATCTACAAATGGGATGGTACCGATATCACCCTTGCCAAACGCATATCCA
>JANNFW010000035.1:0-4204 GCA_031380235.1 Rhodoferax sp.
GGCGGGTACGGCGTGACCAAACCCACGGTAATGCGCCCTTCGAGTTCATCAATTTCGACCCGCTCGGTCTTGCGGTGCGCAATGTGGGCATAGGCATCGCTGGGCTTCATGGCGGGGGTCAGGTCGCTTAAGTACATGTCCGTCGTCAAGCGTGCGATGTCGTATTTGGCGTACAGCGCGTGAATGTGCTGGCACAGGTCGGCCAGACCCATTTTTTCGTACTTGGGGTACTTCTGGCAGAACTCGGGCAGGATGCGCCACATGGGCTGGTTTTTGTCGTAATCGTCCTTGAACTGCTGCAAGGCGGTCAACATGCTGTTCCAGCGGCCCTTGGTGATGCCGATGGTGAACATGATGAAGAAGCTGTACAGGCCCGTCTTCTCGACCACCACGCCGTGCTCGGCCAAAAACTTGGTGACGATGCTGGCCGGGATACCAGTTTTGGCGAACTTGCCGTTCAAATCCATGCCGGGTGTGACGATGGTGCTCTTGATCGGGTCGAGCATGTTGAAGCCCGGCTCCATCTTGCCAAAGCCGTGCCAATTCGCCTTGGCGTTGCTCTTGGATTCGCCTTTGATAATCCAGTCACTCGCGCGGCCAATGCCTTCCTCGACCAGCTTGTCGGGCCCCCAGACTTTGAACCACCAGTCTTTGCCGTACTCTTCGTCCACCTTGCGCATGGCACGGCGAAAGTCCAGCGCTTCCATGATCGACTCCTCGACCAGCGCGGTGCCGCCGGGTGGCTCCATCATCGCCGCCGCCACGTCGCAACTGGCGATGATGCTGTATTGCGGGCTGGTGCTGGTGTGCATCAGATACGCTTCGTTGAACAGATGCCGGTCGAGCTTGACGGTTTGTGAATCCTGCACCAGCACATGGCTAGCCTGACTGATGCCCGCGAGGAGCTTGTGGATGGACTGCGTCGCATAAACCACCGCAGTTTTAGGCCGAACGCGGCGCTTGCCCATCGAATGGTAGTTGCCATAAAACGGATGAAACGCGGCGTGCGGCAGCCAGGCTTCGTCGAAATGCAGGTTGTCTACATAGCCATCCAGCATGTTCTTGATGGTCTCTGTGTTGTACAAAACGCCATCGTAGGTGGACTGGGTGATCGTCAACACGCGCGGTTTGACTTTTTTGGAATCGACGCCTTTGATCAGCGGGTTGGCCTTGATCTTGGCTTGGATCGCGGCCGGCTCAAACTCTTCTTTCGGGATGGGGCCGATGATGCCGAAATGATTGCGCGTCGGCTTCAAAAACACCGGGATGGAGCCCGTCATGATGATCGCGTGCAAGATCGATTTATGGCAGTTGCGGTCCACCACCACAACATCGCCGGGCGCGACGGTGTGGTGCCACACCATCTTGTTCGAGGTGGAGGTGCCGTTGGTCACGAAGAAGCAATGGTCCGCATTGAAGATGCGGGCTGCATTGCGCTCGCTGGCGCCAATCGCGCCGTCATGATCCAGCAACTGGCCCAGCTCTTCGACGGAATTACAGACGTCGGCCCGCAGCATGTTCTCGCCAAAGAACTGGTGGAACATCTGGCCCACCGGGCTCTTCAAAAACGCCACACCGCCCGAGTGACCGGGGCAATGCCATGAGTACGAGCCGTCTTCCGCGTAGTCGAGCAGCGCCTTGAAGAACGGTGGCTGCACGCCCTCCAGGTAGCTCTTGGCCTCGCGCAGGATGTGCCGCGCGACGAACTCGGGCGTGTCCTCAAACATGTGGATGAAGCCGTGCAACTCGCGCAGGATGTCGTTGGGAATGTGGCGCGAGGTTTTGGTTTCTCCATAGACGTAGATCGGCACGTCCAGATTCTTGCGGCGCACCTCTTCAATGAAATGGCGCAAGTTCAACACCGCAGGGTCCAAATCTGGGCCGGGCGTGAATTCATCGTCATCGACCGACAAAATAAAAGCGCTGGCGCGGCTTTGCTGCTGCGCGAACTGGCTCAGGTCGCCATAGCTGGTGACGCCCAGCACCTCGAAGCCCTCGGTTTCAATCGCATGGGCGAGTGCTCGGATGCCCAGGCCCGAGGTGTTCTCGGAGCGAAAGTCCTCATCAATGATGACAATAGGAAAACGAAACTTCATGCGGGCATCTCCATAAATCCAATTTTAGTTACGGCATAACATGCTTCGCATGTGAGCCTCCACTGCAACGTTGTTGTCTGGCGCATTGCTGCGTTGCAAATCCTCGCAATACTGGAGTATTGCTGTGGTTTGCGCCTTGCACTGCATCCCGAGAATTGAATTTCTGGAGATGCCCGTGGCAGTCTGTCGGGCGAAAAAATCAAAACAGGCGCGAAGTGTAAGGAATTAATCGAGCGCGCTCATGGTGCGCGGTTTCTTTTGGTCAAAATATTCTGAGTTGTGGTTGACGCAAGACAATCCGGGCTACATTCGGCAACATGGCACATTGTTCAAGGAAAACATGACGCAATCTTCCATCTGGTGGCTGCTGGCAGGCGGCGCAGTCGCCATCGAGCTGATGACGGGTACTTTCTACCTGCTGATGATCGCGTTGGGCTTGGCCGCAGCGGCGCTCGCCACCCACGCGGGTGCGGGCAGCGCCGTGCAGATCATCATCGCGGCGGTTGTCGGCGGTGGCTCGGTGCTGGTGTGGCGCGGCATCAAGAAAAAGCAACCTGCACCGCTTGCCGCGAGTGTGAATGCGGATGTGAACCTGGACATTGGTGGCACCGTGCAGGTGGATGCTTGGCAAAGCGATGGCACCGCCACGGTGAATTACCGTGGCGCAAAGTGGAGCGTGTCACACCGCAACCCGCAGGCCACCGCAACGCACACGGCTGGCGCACATCGGATTGTCGAAGTCGTCGGCAGTCGATTTATCGTCGAGAAGATTTAGACCTCATCAACAGTTAACGCAGGGGAAAAACTCAATGGACATTTTTGGCATCATCCTTTTCATCGTCGCCGCGCTGTTCGTCTACCAGTCGGTCAAAGTCGTGCCGCAGCAGCACGCCTGGGTGGTGGAGCGGCTGGGTAAATACCATCAGACGCTCACACCGGGCCTGAGCTTTTTGATCCCCTTCGTCGACAAAGTCGCCTACAAGCACATCCTGAAAGAAATTCCGCTGGACATTGCGAGCCAGGTTTGCATCACCAAAGACAACACGCAGTTGCAGGTAGACGGCATTTTGTATTTTCAGGTAACGGATGCGATGCGGGCCAGCTACGGCTCCAGCAACTACATCATCGCCATCTCGCAGCTTGCACAAACCTCGCTTCGTTCGGTGATCGGCAAGCTGGAGCTGGACAAAACCTTTGAAGAGCGCGACATCATTAACGCGCAGGTGGTTCAAGCCATTGATGAAGCCGCGCTGAATTGGGGTGTGAAGGTGCTGCGCTATGAGATCAAAGACTTGACGCCGCCGAAAGAAATTTTGCACGCCATGCAGCAGCAGATCACCGCCGAGCGGGAGAAGCGCGCCCTGATCGCTGCGTCTGAAGGCCGCCGCCAGGAGCAAATCAACATAGCCACCGGTGAGCGCGAGGCCTTCATTGCCCGCTCAGAGGGCGAAAAGCAGGCGGTGATCAACAAGGCGGCGGGTGAAGCTGCTTCGATTACCGCGGTTGCCGAAGCCACGGCTGGCGCGATTGAACGCATCGCAGGCGCGATACGCATGCCTGGCGGCGAGCAGGCGGTGCAGCTGAAGGTGGCAGAACGCTCGATTGAAGCCTACTCACGCGTCGCCAGCGACGCCACCACCACGCTTATCGTGCCCAGCAATATGACCGAAGTATCGGCGCTGATTGCTTCGGCGATGAAGATGGTGCGGCTCGAAAAATAATCCGCATTGTCCAATCACATTCTGAAGGAAACTCACAATGACCAAAACCATGGAAACGCCATCTGAAACACCGTCGCCAGGCGTTTCAACCCACTCCAACAGCAATTTTTTAGAAGAGAAAGCGTTCAAATCCCGCAAAGTGCTGGTCTTTGGAACCATCACGGACGCCCTTGCAGCAGAAACGGTACGCCGGCTGTTGGCGTTGGCTGCTGACTCCACTGAACGCATTGAGATGTTGGTCTCATCCCCCGGTGGGCATGTTGAGTCCGGCGATGCTATTCACGACATCGTGCGCTACATCAATGCCCCCGTCACCATGATTGGCACGGGCTGGGTGGGCAGCGCAGCGACACACGTGTATTTGTCAGTGCCCCTCGAGCGCCGCGT
>JANNFW010000036.1:0-6598 GCA_031380235.1 Rhodoferax sp.
GGCACCGCGTCTGCCTTCTGGACAGCCAGCACATTTGCGCTGGGCAGTGCGTCACTGGTTCTACTGTTGATCCTGCGCCGCGTCATCAAACGGGAGCTGCAACCGATTTTGTAGCCGTGACGATCCCGCTGCTGCGCACCCGATGGGCTGGAAAAGTGATCGCAAAACGAGAGCCTTTGCCCGGCGTGCTTTCGATACTCAGTTGGGCACCGTGACGCTGCGTGACGTGCTTGACAATCGCCAAACCTAAACCAGTGCCCCCGGTTTCACGCGAGCGGCTGTGTCGATCCGGTAAAACCGCTCAGTCAACCTCGGAATGTGCTCCGCTGCGATACCAGGGCCAGTATCCCGCACCGAAAACTCGCCCCGTCCGTCCGGCAGATGATCCCACTTCACTTCAATGGCCCCCCCCGCAGGCGTGTGCCGAACGGCGTTGCTGGCCAAGTTCGTCATTGCGCTCTGCAGCTCGCTTTGGCTGCCCGCGACTTCACAAGACTGGACACAAGACTGGACATCTGTGAGCTCAATGACGTGGCGGGATCCCGGGGCCAGATGAAGAATCGTCGTGAGTGCCTGCGCCTCCTGCATGACCTGCTGAAGCAATTGAGGCACTGAAAACCATTCCGAAGTTCCCACGGCAGGACTGCCTTCCAGCCGCGAGAGGATCAGCAGATCACTCACCAGTGTCTGCATCCTATGCGCCTGCTGCGCCATCAAGTCCAAGTAGCGCCCGCGCTCCTTTGCATCCAGCGGCAGAGATTGCAAGGTCTCAACAAAGCCCGACAACACCGTCAGCGGCGTTCGGATTTCGTGCGACACGTTGGCCACGAAATCACGGCGCATGACCTCGGCTTGCTCGACGGCCGTGATGTCGCGTGACAGCAGCAAAAGGCGACCTTGCCCATACGGATGGAGATGGGTCGCGAGCTTCACGGGGCGCGTTGGCGAGTTTGTGTTGCCCGGCATGATGACATCACGGCTGAAGTCCCGGTTCGCCACATAGGTGGCAAAACCAGGGTCGCGCACCAGGTTTCCGATGTGCTGGGACAAATCCCGCTCACGTTCAAAGCCGAAGTGCGAGGCAGCAGTTTGATTGAACCATTCGATTCGGGAATCTGAATCGAGCAGCACCACCCCATTGGGTGAGGCTTGTAGCGCGGCCAGGAAATCTGCCAACCGAGTCTCGCTGGCCAGTGTCTGCTGCTCTCTAAGACGCAATTGCCGCCGTACCCGCTCGAACACTTCGCCCCACAAACCACCGCCAACCACATCACCCGACGACTCGCCAGCCTTCAGCCACTTGAAGACCCTGGCGGCGCGAGACACAACAATCAACAGCCACGCCAACCCTCCGGCAACCAGCCCGGCGACAGCACCCAGCAACGCGTTGACAGCGTCCAAGCCCGACGCACGCGCCAGCAGCCACCCCGAGAGAGCCGCCAGCCAATGAAATACGAGATAGGTAAGAACGCGCGCAAGCATGAGCCAATGCTACACACTCAAAAAGTTAAGTTCACACCACACACTATCCTGCGCGCATACATCACGTACAGGGCACGCACACACCGCGCGGTTTCAAGCGTGGGCCTGACCAGCAAGTGATCTCGTTGAGGATGCCGCAGCAGTTTGAAGCACCGGCTTTGCAGTCACCCGGTAGCCTGCACCGCGCACCGTTTCAACCATCGAACCGGCATCACCCAGCGCCTCTCGCAGGCGCTTGACGTGTACATCCACCGTACGTTCCTCGATGAATACGTGGTCACCCCACACCTTGTCAAGCAACTGGGATCGGCTGTGCACGCGCTCTGCATGGCTCATCAAAAATTGCAGCAGCTTGAACTCGGTCGGCCCCAATTTAAGGGCTTGCCCTTCAAACGCAACGCGGTAAGTCGACGAGTCAAGCGACAAGGCACCCAACGCGACAATGCCACCCACCTGTTCAGGCGCGCGCCTGCGCAACACAGCGCGAATTCGGGCCAGCATTTCTTTCGTGGAAAACGGCTTGGCAATGTAGTCATCAGCGCCTGCATCCAGGCCTGCTACGCGATCTGCCTCATCGCCACGGGCGGTCAGCATGATGATCGGTATGGCTTTGGTTCGCTTGTCTGCACGCCAGCGCCGCGCCAAAGTCAAGCCGCTCTCGCCGGGTAGCATCCAGTCCAGCAGGATGACATCAGGCAGCACGGCATCGAGCTCGCGTTGCGCACTGGCACTGTCAACTGCCCAGGTTGGCGTAAATCCGTTGTGCCGCAGATTCACTGCGATCAGCTCGGCGATGGCCGACTCATCTTCAACGATCAAAACGCTGGGCTGATGCTTCATCTCAGCACCGACTCAATCTGTTCCATCGACGTGTGGCGCACGTCCTCGCCCTTGACCACGTAGATGATGAACTCCGCAATATTTTTGGCATGGTCACCAATCCGCTCAATCGCCTTGGCCAAAAAGAGCAAGTCCAGGCTCGGCGAAATCATGAGCGGGTCTTCCATCATGTAGGTCACCAGTTTGCGCACAAAACCGTTGAACTCCTGGTCAATCAAATCATCTTCCTTGAGGATTGCCAGCGCGGACACTGTGTCCAGACGCGCAAAGGCGTTAAGCGCCTTGTTCAAGAGGCCAGATGCCAGATCAGCCGCAACGCGCAACTCCATTGAAGGCAATGACCGGGGCGATCCACTGTTGATGATGGAACGGACCATGCGGGCAATCTTCTCTGCCTCATCACCCACACGCTCCAGGTTGGCGGTAGTTTTGGAGATGGCGATCAACAGCCGTAAATCGCGCGCTGTCGGCTGGCGCCGGGCGATGATGCTGGAGAGCTCCCGGTCAATCTCGATCTCCATCGCATTCACGCGTGCCTCTGTGGCGGTGACTTGATCGGCCACCTCCATGCTGAACTGAGACAGCGCATAAATCGCTTGGCGAATTTGCGATTCAACCAGCCCACCCAGCTCCATGACGCGGGTGGAGACTGAAGTCAACTCCGCATCAAATTGCGTTGAAAGATGTTTTTCGCTCATCAATTATTTTCCCTTATTCCTTCAACCAAATCATTCAACCAAAACGGCCAGTGATGTAGTCTTCAGTTTCTTTGCGACCCGGCTTGAAGAACATCTGCTCAGTTGAACCAAATTCCATCAAGTCACCCAGGTACATGTAGGCGGTGTAGTCACTGCAACGTGCGGCTTGCTGCATGTTGTGCGTCACGATCACCACGGTGTAGTCCTTCTTCAATTCTGTAATTAACTCTTCGATCTTCGCAGTAGAGATCGGATCCAGTGCAGAGCACGGCTCATCCAGCAATAGCACTTCAGGCTTGATGGCAATGCCGCGCGCGATGCACAGGCGCTGCTGCTGGCCGCCCGACAGGCTGGCACCACTTTGCTGCAGCTTGTCTTTCACCTCGCCCCAAAGCGCGGCCTTGCGCAGCGCCCACTCCACGCGCTCTTCCAGATCTGTTGTATTCAGGTTTTCAAAGAGCTTCACCCCAAACGCGATATTGTCAAAAATCGACATCGGAAACGGCGTGGGCTTCTGGAACACCATGCCAACCTTGGCGCGCAGCAAGGCAACGTCCTTTTTGCTGGTCAGTAAGTTTTCACCATCCAGCAGTATCTCCCCTTCAGCGCGCTGCTCCGGATAGAGTTCAAACATGCGGTTGAACACGCGCAGCAGGGTGGACTTGCCGCAGCCCGACGGCCCAATGAAGGCCGTCACTTTCTTCTCAGGAATCTCCAGGTTGATACTTTTGAGTGCATGAAACTTGCCGTAGTAAAAATTCAGGTCTTTCACTGAGATTTTCGCGGCTTCCTGAATGGCAACAGTAGCAGTCATATTTTCTTTTACAAAAAGGTTTTTTTATTTTGCGCGGGTCACGATGCGAGCCAGGATGTTCAAACCCAACACCGTCATGGTGATGATGAATACACCTGCCCAAGCGAGCTTTTGCCAGTTTTCATAGGGGCTCATCGCAAATTTAAAGATCGTCACCGGCAGGCTGGCCATGGGCTCGGTCAAACTGGACGTCCAGAACTGGTTGCTCAAGGCGGTAAACAACAACGGTGCAGTTTCACCCGCGATTCGCGCAACTGCCAGCATCACACCCGTGACCACGCCCGCGCGGGCGGCTTTGAGGGTAATGCTCAGAATCACTTTCCACTTGGGTGCGCCCAGGGCGTAGGCCGCCTCGCGAAGACCGCTAGGAATCAGTTGCAACATGTTCTCCGTCGTGCGAATGACGACGGGGATCACAATCAGTGCCAGAGCGATGACGCCCGCCCAGCCAGAGAACGATTTGAAGCGCGACACGATCACCGCGTAAACAAACAAGCCAATCACGATGCTGGGGGCGGACAGCAAAATGTCATTGACAAATCGAGTTACTGTCGCGAGCCAACCCTTCGTATCGAATTCCGCCAAATAGATGCCGGCCATCACACCGATGGGTGTGCCGACGAAGGTTGCCAGCATCACCATCAGGAACGAGCCGTACATGGCGTTGGCCAAGCCGCCCTCGTCGTTGGGCGGCGGCGTCATCTGTGTGAGCGTGGCGATACTTAGTCCGTCGATGCCGAGCCGGACGGTTTCAAACAAAATCCAAAACAGCCAGAACAGCCCAAAGGCCATTGCCATCAATGACAAGGTCAGCGCAACACGATTCACAATCTTTCGCTGCGCAAACTTGGCTTGCCGGGTTGCCTGTAGCTCGCGCGACTGGATTAATAATTCGCCTGTGGTCATGTCAGACTGCTCATGTTTTTACCCCTTCACCCTTTTTCAACTGTGACAGCAAGAGCTTGGACAGCGTCAACACCACGAAAGTGATGAAGAACAAGACCAGCCCCAAATACATCAAAGCCGCCTGATGCAAACCTTCACCCGCTTCAGCAAACTCATTGGCCAAGGCCGACGTAATACTGTTAGCCGCCTGAAACAGACTAAGAGAATCCAATTGGTTGAAATTACCGATGACAAACGTGACAGCCATGGTCTCGCCAATCGCCCGGCCCAGGCCCAGCATGATGCCGCCCACCACACCGGCCTTTGTGTACGGCAGGACGACTTTAGAGACGACTTCCCAGGTCGTGGCACCCAGGCCGTAAGCAGATTCTTTCAAAAGCGGCGGCGTGACTTCAAAAACATCGCGCATCACCGCCGCGATAAAGGGAATGATCATGATCGCCAGAATAATGCCCGCAGACAGAATGCCAATGCCCACTGGCGGGCCAGAAAACAGTGAACCAATGAACGGCACACCGCCAAACGCCGCCTGCAGAGGCTGCTGAACGTAGGTAGACAACACGGGGCTGAACACCAAAAGACCCCACATGCCGTAGACAATCGAGGGCACCGCCGCCAGCAGCTCAATCGCCGTGCCCAATGGCCGCTTGAGCCATGCGGGAGACAGCTCAGTCAAAAACAGTGCGATGCCAAAACTCACAGGAACAGCGATCAGCAAGGCGATGAACGAAGTCATCAGCGTGCCGTAAATCATCACCAAGCCACCATACTCGTTCTTCACCGGGTCCCAGGTGGTACTGGTGAGGAAGCTCAAACCGTACTTCGCAATCGCGGGCCAGGCGCTAATGGTGAGTGACACCAAAATCGCGACCAGCAGCGCCAGCGTGAACAGCGCAGCGCTTTTGGCTAGCCAGCCAAAGATGCGGTCTGCCATCGGCCCAGAGCGGGCTTGTTTAAGAGGAGGAGGCTGGGTCATGACACGTCGGCCAGTTTGATTCGGAATGCTCGCGGGCATCGAGCTGGCCGGAAGTGTAGATGACACGCAGTCGCTCCTCTTTTAGTATGTCAATTCGATGGCCAAGCGGCCAACGCGTTATTTGATCGCGACTGGCTTACCGGATGCATCCGTCACTTGGCCCCAAGCCTTCTCAATCGCAGCAATCACGTTGTCAGGCATCGGCACGTAGTCCAGATCAGCCGCTTGCTTGTCACCGCTCTTATAAGCCCAAGTGAAGAACTTGAAGGTCTCGGTCGCATTCGCAGGCTTGTCCTGCTTCATATTCATCAGAATGAAGGTGGCCGTGGTGATGGGCCAGGCGTTCTTGCCAGGCTGGTCGGTGATCAACTGGAAGAAGGACTTGTTCCAATCGGCGCCTGCTGCTGCCGCCTTGAAGGTTTCGTCATCAGGAGCGACAAACACGCCATCACGGTTCTTCATCAACGTGTAGGTCATCTTGTTTTGCTTGACGTACGAATACTCCACGTAGCCAATTGAATTGGGCAGGCGGTTCACAAACGCGGCCACACCTTCGTTGCCCTTGCCACCTGCACCAACGGGCCAGTTCACTGCTGTGCCCTCGCCCACTTTGGTTTTCCACTCGGGGTGTACGCGGCTCAAATAATTGGTGAAGTTAAAGGTGGTACCCGATCCGTCAGCACGACGCACGACAGCAATGGCTGCATCAGGCAACGCCACACCGGGGTTCAAGGCCTTGATCGCCGCATCATCCCATTTGAGGATTTTTCCCAAGTAGATATCGCCAAGTACCTGGCCGTCCAGCTTCATCTGGCCGGGTGCAATGCCTTTGACGTTGATCACCGGCACGGTACCGCCAATCACGGTAGGGAACTGGATTTG
>JANNFW010000042.1:0-10740 GCA_031380235.1 Rhodoferax sp.
GGCGGACTCAAAACCCAAGTGCAACACTACCGTTAATCATCAAAGGAGTGTTGCATGCAAGAAGGTACACAGGACGGATATGAGCACCTGAGGTTGGCAGAGCGGGCGATGATCCAAGCCAATTTGAAATTGGGTTACTCGATACGGGCCATAGGACGGGAGTTGGGGCGTGCCCCGTCCACCATCAGCCGCGAACTCAAGCGCTGCGGCTGGCGCGCTACTGAGGCAGCCACGCCGGCCTATCCTGCCGTGGGCCGAGGCATCAACGGCTACTGGTGCGAGGCTGCGCACCGACGGGCGCACGGGCTGGCAGTCAAGCCCAGGGTGGCGCGCAAGCTGGTGGTTGGCAATTCCTTGTGGACGGATGTTCTGGCTGCTCTGGGCAGCGGCTTGTCACCCCAGCAGACAAGCGGCACACTGGCGCGCATGCAACCTGCCCAGCGCATCAGCCACGAGACCATCTACAGCGCCATATATGCCATGCCCCGCGGTGAGCTGCGCGCTGAGGTGCTCAAACTGCTGCGCAAGTCGCACAAACGGCGCAGGCCCCGTGCTGCGGGTGAAGACCGCCGCGGGCTGATCACGAACATGACTGGCATCGAGGAGCGCCCCCTGGAGGTAGAAGACCGCCTGGTGCCCGGGCACTGGGAGGGGGACCTGATCAAGGGGGCGGGCAATAAATCCCAGGTGGGCACCCTGGTAGAGCGCAAGACCCTGTTCACGCTGTTGGTGCAGGTGCCTCGGGCCACGGCAGCCTGCACGGCTGACAGCTTCATTGGCGTGCTCAAGCGCCTGGACAGCCAGATGCGCCTGTCGCTGACCTACGACCAGGGGCGCGAGATGGCGCATCACGAGCATCTGGAGCGTCAAACGGGCATGAAGGTGTACTTTGCCCACCCGCATAGCCCCTGGGAGCGGGGCATCAACGAGAACACCAATGGGCTGCTTCGCCAGTACTTGCCCAAGGGATCAGACCTGAGCGGCTATACGCAGGCACAACTCGATGACATTGCCTTCACGCTCAATGTGCGACCGCGCAAGTCTTTGGGATGGAAGTGTCCGGCCGAGTTGTTCTTGCCCGAGGGCACTTTTGACTTTCGCGCTTACTGGGCCGCTAAACTTAAGGGTGTTGCACTTGGGGCTTGAATCCGCCACGCCAAAACAGTTTTTTCGACGTAATAATTAACCTTTGAGTTCATTTTTAAGTTTTTCAAACTCACTTGATGTGATGATGAAAGACCTTACCCCGGTTTTTGACCCCGGCTTTTTGGGCTAAGCTCCTATCGCTTGTATTATCAAAAGCCCGCTTAAATAAATACAAAACAATATCCCTGAGATATAGAAATTTCGTAGAAATTTCTTTGATTTTGAATCAAATACATTAGTCGAAAAAAATACAAACGGACCAAGCACACTCGTCAATAATCGATTCTTCAATTTGACACTTTTTTGATGAGAGTTAAATTTGATTATATTAAATAACCCCATACCTAATAATAGGAGTGCCGGAATTGGAAGAAGAAATTCTATATAAGAGTTCATGGTTACATCTTTATATAATTAAAAACGGTAGTCCAATCGAAATCATTTTAAGGAACATCAGGAAGAGGTGTGTTTGGCGTGTCGGAAGATGTCGGTGAGATCGGTAGGGAAAAGAACCCGCCAAAGATGTTGCTCAGAGCTGTTGTCAATGACGCGGCGATATCGCTGAACGAAGCTGCTGTATTTGTAGTAGTTGAAAGTCCAACACCAGCTGTTGGTCCGAGTGTAATTGCAAACTGTCCAAGGCCTGAAGTGAAGCCCACGCCATTAGCGAATCCAACTTGACCCGTCAAAGTGACTGAGCCGTTGATTGAGTTGAAGGTTCCTGATTGTATTCCGAATGTGATACCAGTACCACCCAAGAGAAAACCAAGATTGGGCATTCCAAGAACCGGAGTTTCAGTGACGACACCAAACACGGGGAACTTACCATATTCGAGTTGCATGCCGAGACTGAATGTCGCTGATCCAAACACGGGTGCTTTCAAGGTGTAGCCTATGACTACTACTACCGGAGGGATTAGTTTTGATACGACAGCGGCAAACAGAGTTGACATTCCAACCAACTTCGCGCAAGTCCGCCAAGATTAGAGACTCTTCAGAAACCGCTTTGAGCAATGATCCTGACGCGTCTCACTGACCTGCCCATTGCTCAGATCGCGCATGTCCTGCAGGAAAAAGTCTAAGGCAGACTGAGGCGGACTACTGCTCATGCCCCTGTTCTGCAAGTACCTTTCGGCAGCCGCACCATGCAGAATTTTTCTGTCACAAACGGGAATGTTGTCGATGCCGTTGGTCATTCTCTCCGGCAGATGAGACCTAATTTCGACTCTATCAGGAAGGCCAGATGCTAAGCCACCAATCATTACAAAGTCATGGCGAGCCCCGTCACAGATTTTTTGATTACGATAAGCGTATGACCTCTCAAAACTACCCCGTCCTAATCTCCGTCGCTCAACTCAAAGCACTTCAAACCAGCGACCAGCCGTTCATTCTGTTCGATTGCAGTTTCGACCTGATGAACCCCGCAGCGGGCGAAGCGTCTTACAGCGAATCGCACATCCCCGGCGCGTTCTACGTGCATCTGGATCGTAATTTGAGCGACAAGTCAGGCGGCGGTGTCAGTGGTGGGCGGCATCCGCTGCCATCCCGTGAGAAGTTTGCGGCCTGGCTCGGCAGCGTCGGCTTCGGCAATGAGATGCAGGCCGTGGTGTATGACCGCCAAGGTGTCAATTACGCGGGTCGTCTTTGGTGGATGCTGAAGTGGGTGGGACATGACGACGTGGCGGTGTTGGACGGTGGTTTGCAAGTCTGGCAGGCCAACGAGGCAGTAACGGCACAGGTCGAAGCGCCGCGCCCCGCCATAACATTCAAACTGGGTGCAGAGTTGGTGCAGTTGGCGACGACGGGCACCGTCGAGCGCCAGTTGGGTCGCCCCACGCAGACGATTGTGGATGCGCGCGCTACGCCGCGCTTTCGGGGCGAGGTGGAGCCGCTGGATCCGGTCGCCGGTCACATTCCCGGCGCGCTGAATCGGCCGTTTGCGCAAAACATCGGTGCAGATGGCAAGTTCAAACCCGCAGCAGTTCTAAAAGCCGAGTTCGATGTGCTGCTGGCCGGGCGCGACCCCGCCACTGTGGTTCACCATTGCGGCAGTGGGGTCAGTGCCGTGCCCAATGTGATCGCGATGGAGCTGGCCGGCTTGGGCCGCGCCGCTTTGTATGCGGGCAGCTGGAGTGAGTGGAGTGCGGACGCGTCAAGGCCCTTCGCGCAAGGGTAGAACCGCTTTTTGAAGGATGGGATTAAGGCTATATTTCGCAATATATATTGATGCCCATCCTCCAGGAGACACGCCATGGCCAACCCCGTCAGTTTGACCCCAGCCGACTATCAGTTGCCCTCGTTTTACCGCTGGGAAAAGCAGCGGGCAGACAAAGTGTTCTTGACGCAGCCCTTGGGCGGCGGCGCGCTGCAGGACATCACCTGGGCACAGGCCGGGCAGGAGGCGCGGAGCATGGCCACCTGGCTTTTGGCGCAGGGCTACCCGGCGGGCAGCAACATCGCCATTCTGGGCAAAAACAGCGCGCATTGGATTCTGGCCGACCTGGCAATCTGGATGGCGGGCCATGTGTCGGTGCCGATTTACCCCACCTTCAACGCGCAGGCGCTGCGCTACATCTTGGATCACAGCGAGGCACGTGCCTGCTTCGTCGGAAAACTTGACGATACCGATAGCCTGGCCGACGGTATTCCGAAAGGCATGCCGCTGATCGCGCTGCCGCTTTCTCCGGTCAGCGTCGCGACGAAATTCAAGGCCGCTACTTGGGAATCGTTAATCGCCGCCAACGCGCCACTGGAGGGAGAACCGATGGGTGACGTGGAGGCGATGTGCACGATCATCTATACCTCGGGCACCACCGGCAACCCCAAGGGCGTGATGCACTCGTTCAAGTCGATGGCTTGGGGTTTGAAGAGTGCGACTGGCAAAGGGCGTGTGAAGATGAGTGGGGACGATCAACTGCTGTCGTACCTGCCCCTGGCGCACGTGGCCGAGCGGATGTTGATCGAGCAGGGCGCGCTGGTCAACGGCAGCCATATCTTTTTCGCCGAGTCGCTGGACACTTTTGTGAAAGACCTGGGCCGGGCACGACCCACTGTGTTTTTCTCGGTACCGCGTCTGTGGGTGAAGTTTCAGCAGGGCATTCACACGAAGTTTCCACCCAAAAAGCTCAACTTTCTGCTGGGCCTGCCGATCATCGGTGGCGTTGTGCGGCGCAAAATTCTCAAAGGCCTGGGGCTGGACAACTGCCGCCTTGCCGCAGGCGGCGCCGCCCCGATGCCGCCCGACATGCTGCGCTGGTATCGCGATCTCGGGCTGGATTTGATCGAGGTTTACGGCATGACCGAGAACAGCGGCGTCTCACACGGCACGCTGCCCGGAACGATGCGCCCCGGCACCGTCGGCATGCCGTATGAAGGTGTGGAGAGCCGCATCGACAAAGAGACCGGCGAGATCCAGATGCGCGCGCCTTGCCTGATGCTCGGTTATTACAAAGACCCCAAGCAAACCGCTGAAACTTTCACAGCCGATGGCTGGCTGCGTACTGGCGACAAGGGCCAGATTGAAGCCGATGGCAGCCTGCGCATCACCGGGCGCGTCAAAGATATTTTCAAGAGCAGCAAGGGTAAGTACGTCGCCCCCGCGCCGATTGAAGACCTGCTGGTCAACCACCCCGACGTGGAGGCCTGCGCCGTGACGGGGGCCAATTTTGCGCAGCCGCTGGCCATCATCATGCTGTCTGCTGATGCCCTGGCCAGAAGCGGCTCGGCGACAGGCAAGACCGCCATCACGGAGTCGCTCACCGCGCATTTGAAGGCCGTGAACGCCCAGCTTGACGCGCATGAAAAGCTCGATTGTGTGGCCGTCGTCTCCACCACTTGGTCGCCCGAGAATGGTTTTGTAACGCCGACCTTCAAGGTCAAACGTGCTCGCATCGAGGAATCGTATGGCAGCCAGTACGAAGGCTGGCTTAAGCAGCGCAAGCCTGTCGTGTGGGCGAGCATCGCTGCGTAGATAATCATTCATTTTTTTAACAAGGCCTCGGATGAAATCGATCAAACTTGCCATGACAGGGTCAGTCGCGGCATTGCTGCTCGCACTGCTGGCGGGATGCGCAGCGCCTGGCCCTGAACGCGACAGAACCTACCGTATCACCATCCTGCACACCAACGACCACCACGGCCGTTTCTGGAAAAACTCCGATGGTGAATACGGCATGGCAGCGCGCAAAACGGTGATTGATACCCTGCGTGCCGACGTGGCCGCAGGTGGTGGCTACAGCCTGCTGCTGGACGGTGGCGACGTGAACACAGGCGTGCCCGAGTCTGATTTGCAGGATGCCGTGCCCGACTTCAAAGGCATGAACCTGCTGGGCTACGACGCGATGGCGGTCGGTAACCATGAGTTCGACAAACCACCCGCCGTGCTGAAAATGCAGCGCGACTTAGCCAAGTTTCCCATGCTGGCTGCGAATATTTACAGCGGCGGTGAGCGCATGTTTGCGCCGTACAAAATTTTCAATGTGGGCGGCGTGCGCGTAGCGGTGATGGGCCTCACCACCGAAGACACACAGAAGATGGCGCACCCGGACAACATGAAGAACATTGAGTTCAGGAATGCGATTACCGAAGCCGCCAGAGTAGTACCCGAGCTGCGCAAACAGGCCGATATCGTTATCGCGGCCACCCATATGGGGCACTATGAAAATGGTAGTCATGGATCGCAAGCGCCTGGCGACGTGGAGATGGCGCGCGCGGTCAACGGCTTGGACTTGGTGGTCGGTGGTCATACGCAAAACCCAGCCTGTATGAAGGCCGAAAACGTCGTTGACCGCGCCTATGTGCCCGGCACTGATTGCAAACCAGAGCGCCAAAACGGCACCTGGATTGTGCAGGCGCATGAGTGGGGCAAGTACGTGGGCCGGGCTGATTTCGAATATCGCAATGGCGAATTCAAGCTAGTGAGATATGCCTTGATTCCTGTCAATCTTAAAAAAACAGTGCGCGCCGCAGACGGTAAAACCAGCAAGCAGGTGTACACCAGCGAAATTTCAGAAGACAAAGTCATGTTGGACTTGCTAAAGCCCTACCAGGAATTTGGGGAGCAAAAGTTGTTGGTGAAAGTCGGCAGCATTAACGATGCGCTGAATGGAGAGCGAGATGTTGTGCGCCGCCAGCCCGCTGCACTCGCCGTGCTCATCGGCCAGGCGATGATGGACAAAACCCGCGCCAACTTTGCTGTGATGAACGCTGGCGGCGTGCGTGACACCTTGCCTGCGGGTGATTTGACTTACAAAGACGTTCTGAAGATTCAGCCCTTTGGCAACACCATCGTCACCGTTGATCTCACCGGCCAGGAAGTGTTGGCCTACCTGGGTGTCATCGCAAAAATGACCGCAGGCTCTGGCGCATTTCCCCAGTTTTCAGGCATCAGCCTGGCGATTGACGCAGGCGCTGTGAGCAACGTTGCCATTCAAGGTGCACCTCTGGATTTGAACAAGACCTACAAAATGGCGATCAACAATTTTGTGGCTGCTGGAGGCGACGGCTACCCCAAAATGACGGCACACAAGAGCTTTGTGGACACGGGCTACGTCGATGCAGATGCCCTGCGCGGCTTCATCACGGCACGCAGCCCGCTGAAGGTGGCTGACTATGCGCCTGGCAACAGCGTTCTGCGTAAATAGCTGTCGGTAAAAAGGCAGCGCCAGATTTTCATCAACCGCTTCAGCAACGAGGCACATCTTTAAAAGGAGTCAAGCATGGCTAAAGGTCAACAAAACAACAAGATGGTGAAGAAGCCCAAGAAGGACACTTCTCCGCCCAAACCCGTCTCCCCTGATGCAGTACGTCCGACCGTGACAACGGTTGTACCGGTGCGCGGCAAGTTGAAAAACAAATAGCCGCCGCTTCGTGACAACTCAGGGCCTGGACAAGTCTGTTTACCAGGCCGAACTTGAGCGCCAAAACGAGGCGCTGCGCTACAGCCAAAGGGCGGCTGAAGGCGCGTCGGAGCGCTTTTCAGCACTCTTCTCCAGTGTGCCCCTGGCGTTGATGGTGGTTGACGAAACCGGCCAGGTTCTTGAAAGCAACGCGCGGGCGCTTGCCGCATTCAGACCGCTTGAGCGCGACGCACCGTTGAATTTTTTGCTGCCACTGGTGACCGATGCTTTCAGCGTGCAAGTTGCCCAGGCTCTTCTGACAGCCAAGTTGGTCGGCCAGTGCAACGTGTACGAGATGGTCATGCGCGCGGGGGACGCAGTCACGCTGACGGGTGACCTGTACATCGCGCGCATTGACTACCCGCAAGATGACCTGGCGAATTTCATTTGCGCCTTTGTCGACCAAGGACCACTCTTGGCTCAACGAGAAGCGCTTCGAGCCACTGCCGAAGAATTGACGCTGCGCAATGCGGCGATTCAGCAGGTTGAAGCGCAACTGCGCGAGTCTCAAAAGATGCAGGCCATCGGCACCATGGCCAGTGGTATTGCCCATGATTTCAACAACATTTTGGGAACGATCCTGGGCAATGTGGAATTGGCACGTCAAGATGCGGGCCTAGACTCTCCAACCCAAATCAGTTTGATCGAAATTGAAAAGGCGGGGCGGCGCGCGCGCGACTTGGTGCGGCAAATCCTGACCTTCAGCCGCAGGGAGCCACCTCAGCGCACACTGCTTCACCTGGCCGACATCGTGCAGGAAGTCGCCCGCTTGATTCGCTTGGACTTGCCACCCCACATTGCATTGCACACACAATTTGAGGCGGATACCCCTGCCGTTTTGGCAGAGGCCACCCAGGTGCAGCAAGCCCTGATCAATCTGTGCACCAATGCAAGTTACGCGATTGCAGCAACAGGTGGCACGATCAGCATTGAGCTGGGCCGTGTGCAGCCTGCCGAACCCCACAATCCGGCCTTTCAGGACGCAGCCTCAGAGCGCCGTCGTTCCCCACGCGCGCCGCAAGTCGCGCTGGCCGTCCGTGACACGGGGACGGGCATGGATGCTGACCTGTTGCAGCGCGTGTTCGAGCCCTTCTTCACCACCAAACCGACCGGCCAGGGCACGGGCTTGGGCCTGGCCGTGGTGCACGGTGTCATGCGCGCGCACGAGGGATTTGCGCATGTTCGCAGCACGCCGGGGGGGGGCAGTGTTTTTACCCTCCACTTCCCGGCGGCAATATTCCCGGCTGCGATGTCGGACTTCACGCCGAAAGCCCCCCAGCCCTCGATCAGACCCAACCTACCCATCTCAGAGAAGGCTCTGGGGCAAGGCCAGCACGTCATGTATGTGGATGACGATAAGGCGCTGGTGTTTCTGGTCGAGCGAGCACTACAACGGCACGGCTTTCAGGTCACCAGCTTTACCCAGCCGACGCTTGCGTTGAACGCCCTGCGCGCGCGGCCACACGACTACGATTTGATGGTGACTGACTACAACATGCCCGATCTCAATGGTATTGATGTCCTGCGACAAGCGCAGGCTATCCGGGCAGACCTGCCCGTCGCACTGACGTCGGGCTACGTCACCCAGGAGATAGAGCAAAACGCTTTGGCAGCGGGAGCCAAGGCGCTGATCTACAAACCCAACGACGTGGGCGAACTGGTGGACACGGTGCGACGCTTGTTGCAAGGTGCGAGATCAGATCGGTCATCACATCGCCCATCAGATCGTTCAGCGGACTGATTTTTGTCCTTCAAGCTTGTTTTTACAGACGACACGCTGCTGGTGCTGGACAAGCCCTCCGGTCTCCTGTCCGTGCCCGGCAAAGGCGAAGACAAGCAGGACTGCTTGAGTGCACGCGTTCAGGTTGAGTTTCCCGATGCCTTGGTCGTGCATCGGTTGGACATGGCGACTTCTGGCTTGTTGGTGATGGCGCGTGGGCAAAAGTCACAGCGCCAATTGAGCAACGCCTTTGCCAACCGCGAGGTGTTCAAACGCTACCGCGCCGTCGTCACTGGTGTCATCCGAGAGATCGCCGACCCGCCGCACGAGCTATGGTCGGTGATTGACCTGCCCATTGGTTTGGACTGGCCGCGCCGACCGCTGCGCCATATCGACCCAGCCAATGGAAAGCCCAGCCAGACGGAGTGGCAAATCGAAAAAGATTCACCGCCACTTAATGGCGTTGACTTTGACCGCAGCAAACCGTTTAGCCGGGTCTTGTTGAGGCCCGTCACAGGCCGCTCGCACCAATTGCGCGTGCATCTGGCCGCCATCGGTCATCCCATATTGGGCGACACACTTTACGCGCCAATTGAGGTACAAACGCAATCTGCGCGGTTGCTTCTGCATGCCAGCAGCTTGACGTTGACGCACCCAGAAACAGGAAAGATTTTGCAGTTTGACAGCCCTTCACCTTTTTGAAAGTAAGTATGAGCGAACACCTCTACATCATCACCGGCGCCTCGCGCGGCATGGGTCTGGCCATTGCAGAACAATTGCTAACGCCGGGCAACTTCTTGCTGTGCATTTCTCGCCAAGTCAATCCTGGCTTAGCTGACGCTGCGCGCGCCGCTCGTGCCAGCCTGGAGCAGTGGCCTTTGAATTTGGATCACACCATCGAGGCGGCAGCCATGCTCAGTCAGTGGCTGGCCAGCCGCAAGCCGGGCGCGTTCCAAAGTGCCACGCTGATCAATAACGCCGCACTGCTACCCCGCATCGTCCCCTTGAGCGAATCCAATACTTCGGAGCTGGCGCAGGCCATGCGCGTCGGGCTTGAAGCGCCGATGCAACTCACCGCAGCGTTCTTGAAAGGCACGGAAAATTGGCAGACCGTGACGGCACAACCCATCACTCGAAAAGTGCTCAATATTTCATCAGGCAACGGCCGCAGACCGATGGCTTCGCAATCCATTTACAGCGCGGCCAAAGCGGGGATGGATCACTTCACCCGCTGCCTGGCGTTGGAAGAAACCCTCAAACCCAACGGCGCAAAAGTGTGTTCGCTGGCACCCGGTGTGATAGATACTGACATGCAAACCCACTTGCGTAACAGTGATGCCTCATCATTCCCCGACCACAACCGCTTTGTCGATATGAAAAGTCAAGGTCAGCTCAGCTCACCTGCTGATGCTGCTAGCCGCCTGCTGGCTTATTTGAGGCATGCCAATTTCGGCAACAACCCAGTGGCAGACATCAGGGATGCAGTTTAAACACTCCTTCTGACGCCAGTTTGACAGCTTGCTGATCACCCACAAACGGAACCAACGCCATGCCCACTTTCACAACACTCAAGATTGACCATGACCCCAGCAACGCACGCATCGCGCGCCTGCTACTCAATCGCCCAGAGCGCTTGAATGCTATCAACGACGAGATGCCACGTGAGATCCGCGCCGCTGTGGAATGGGCCAACGCTGAGCCGAGCGTGCACGTCATCATTGTTGAAGGGGCTGGAAAAGGTTTTTGTGGCGGCTACGACCTTAATTTCTTTGGCGCGAGCGAGATGGATCACCCCTGCCAGCAGGAGCAGTTCCCGTGGGATCCGATGGTTGACTACACCTACATGAAGCGCAACACTGAGGACTTCATGAGCCTGTGGCGCAGCGCAAAACCCACCATCGCCAAAGTGCATGGTTACGCAGCCGCAGGCGGCAGCGACATCGCCTTGTGTTGCGACCTGCTGATGATGGCCGATGA
>JANNFW010000072.1:0-2317 GCA_031380235.1 Rhodoferax sp.
ACCGCCAGTCAACGCATTTCGCCAGCACGTCGAGCTTGAAGCAGACCGATACGCGTTGGAGTTGACGAGGGACAATTTGACTCAGGCGCAAATGCTAGCCAGCTTTGCCATCGGCAAAGGCCGAGTCTCCGAATGGAGCCTGTTCTTCAAGCTCTTTCGTGCAACGCACCCATCGGACGCCAGTCGGATTCAATTGAGTAACAGCTATCGTCCTTGGCAAGAGGGCAAGCCGCTCGTGTACTCAAACGATTTCGCTCCACCGAAAGGCCAAGAATGATTCAGACGCGATCCGATCCTCACAATTGACTGGGCGTCGACCTGCTTCACCTCTGACCGATATGCGCGGATCGCAGTCGGAAAGATGTATGACGCTACATATTTAGTAGCTATATGTGTATATTATTCGAGAGCTAACGGCCTATTTAATGTGAAAAATTGTGATTTTGGAGGTTTTGATGCTTGTAATTAACTCACAGGTTCATTTCCATCATGAATGAAGCGCTCGAACGCAACAAACAGAACGTCATGGCGTTTTACGACCTGATGTTCAACCAGTGCCAGCCTGCTGCCGCTATCGCGCAGTACGCTGGCGACACCTACACGCAGCACAACCCGGGCGTCGCCGACGGCAAGCGCGCCTTCATCGACTACTTCGAGCGCATGGCGACCGAGTATCCGGGCAAGCGAGTGGAGTTCAAGCGCGCCGTCGCCGAGGGCAACCTGGTCGTATTGCACTGCCAACAGACCTGGCCGACCTTCAAAGATAAAGACTGGGCGGGCATCGACATTTTCAGATTCGACGAGCAGGGCAAGATCGTGGAGCACTGGGATGTACTGCAAGTGATTCCAGCGGATTCGGCCAACGGGAATACGATGTTTTAGGTTAACGGGTCGTATGACTGACTTATCCGCGAATGTCAGGCGAGCCAATGAGACTGGGGTGGGTAGCTACGCGAATGTCACCCGCGCGGCCTGCGGCCAGTCGCTCCTTTTTTACTTCGCTTCGCCACCCACCCCAACCTCATCGGCTAAGAACGGTTGCTGAATCACAAAAGTCAAACAACATCGACATACCGACCGCGCTTACAGGATCAGGTCGATGGTGCACTCAGCGCAGCGGGGTCAAGGAGGAGCGTCGGCCCTAGGCCGCGCGGGGGACACCCGCGAAGCTGAGTGCGCCGTCGGCCTGATCCCACCCGGAACGCGGCACATGAACGCAAAGCCTCCAACCGCGCTTGTAGCCCCGAACAGAAAGGTCAATAATTTGTGCAACTTTCAACGCTGTCCGGATGCTTCTTTTTGCTATACTAAATATAGCTTTTTATGCATAAGATACGAGAGCCAGAGGCCTAATTTATCTATAAAATCGTGTTTTGGGGCTTGAAATAATAAAAATTAACTCTTAGGTTCATTCAGCGTGTTGCGTTCAAAGAAAACAGTTGTCATGCGAACGCTCTCGCTACAGCGCTAACAACAGCAAAAGCGGCAGGTAATGCCACCATGGCGTGGCGGGTTCCGGGATCACGAACTTCTGCGCGGCACCGAACGGGCCTTCGAATCCGTCGATATCGATCGATTTGAGGCGCAGGTAATGTGTGCCTGGTGGGGGTTTGGGGAACTTGGCCGTGGGCTCGGCGGTGACCGTGTCCACTGTCATGCTTGCAAACTGTGGGTCGGATGAAACTTGGTAGCGAAACTTCTGGCCGGGCTCGCCAGCTTTCCAGCTAAACGCTATGTCGTGCTCGCCGATGGCGGGTGGGTCTGCCGCGCCGGGGCTCTCGGGTATCTTGCGCTGCACAAAGCCAAAGACGGCGCCAAAGGGGCCGTGGTCGTCGCCCTTGGCGATGCTGGCGACCCGCCAGAAGTAGTTGCCGGGCACGGCCGCAAACTTGTACTCGCCGCCATTGATGTCTTTGCGGTCCAGCAGCAGTACCTTGAATTCTTTGTCGCGGGCCACCTGAAGATGGTATTTTTCAGCAGCTACCGATTCGCTCCACTTGAACGTCACGCTGTCGGCATAGACCTTAGACCCTTCAGCGGGCTGGTTGACAAAGGGTGCGGCCGGGCGGGCTTTCAACACAAATTTGCGGGTGGTGACCGCGCCCTCAAGGCCGTCTGCGTCAATCGAGCGCACCTGAAGGATGTAGGCGCTGTCTGGCAAATCCGGCCAGCGCGCAAACGGTTGGGTGAATACCGACTCCAGCAACTGGCGATCCGGAGCGTCCTGTGCGAACACTTTGGCGCGATAGGCTTTGGCACCCGCTTCCGGCTCCCAAGACAGGCTTGGCGGAATTTGATCCAGCCTGTCCGGCAGGCC
>JANNFW010000091.1:0-13662 GCA_031380235.1 Rhodoferax sp.
CACCAAGTGGCCTAGCAGACCAAAGCCTGTCAAGTCGGTGCAAGCGGTGGCTCCAAAATCACGCAGGCACTTGGCACCCAGGCGGTTGGAGACCACCATGGATTTCAGCGCGGCGTCAATCCAGCGGCCTTTGGCAGCCAAGCGTGCGTGAGCGGCAAATAGCGTGCCGGTGCCGATCGGTTTGGTCAAGATCAGCACGTCGCTGGGCTTCATACCGCCTTTGCGTAAGATGGCGGTGGGGTTGTCGTCGATCAGCCCATTGATCGCAAAACCCAGCGCCAGCTCTTTGCCTTCGCCAGTGTGCCCGCCTACCAACGCGCAGTTGCCTTCGTTCAACACCTCCAGTGCGCCCGTCATCATCTGGAACAGCACATCTTCGGTTTTGGACTCCAGGCCTGGGGGCACGGTAACAATAGCGGTGGCCGATTGCGCCTCGGCCCCCATCGCCCAGATGTCGCCCAGCGCGTGATTGGCGGCGACCTTACCAAAGGTGTACGGGTCGTCAATGAACGACCTGAAAAAATCCACCGAGTGCACCATTGCTTTGCCCGCAGGCACGCGCACCACGGCGGCATCGTCCGGGTCTTTCAGGCCGATCACAACCTCTTCGCGAAAAATCGGGTGCAAATTGCTCAAGGCGCGTGACAGCACAGATGCACCGACTTTCGCACCGCAGCCACCGCAGCGCATGGCGATGGCGGAGATGGCTTGCAGCGATTCTTCCTGATTGAGCTTGACTGCATTTTGCGTGGGGGCCGAGGCCGCTGGGGCGGTCAAATCCATCTCAGGGAAATCCTGAAACTTATCCATAAAGCGACGATCAATCCAGTCTTTCCACTTCCACACCCAGTCGCCGGCAAAGTCCAGCCAACCGCGTGAGGCAATGGCGTATTTGTCACCGGTACTGATCAAGGCCAGCCATGTGGTTTGGGGGTGATAGGCCTCGAGCGTTGTGCCGCCGACTGCGCGGCGAAGGTTCTCCGTCAGCGGTGGGCCTTGGCGCACTGCGAAAACGCCCGCCTTTTCGAGCTTGTAGTTGACCATGCTGGCAATGTCGCCTGCTGCGAAAACATTCGGGTCCGTCACCGTTTGCAGCGTGTCCTGCACTTGGATGAAGCCCTCCGCATCCAGGGCCAGGCCGGTCTCTTTGAGCCATGGCGCACCGCCCGCGCGCGTTACCCAAACGATCTCATCGGCTTCAAACACCTCACCAGTGCTGGTCTCAAGCTGGTGGGCAGACACGCGTTTCACTTCCGACTTTCGGTGTACCGTCACCTTGCGCATGGCCAGAACCGTGCCAAACCGCTTGCGCACCCCAGCGTTGTGCGTCGGCAAAATATCAGGCGTGTTGGTGAACAGATGAAAAACCAGCTCGTCGGCATTGCGCCCCAGTTTTGTCAACTCACCGCGCAGCCGCCATTGCATCGCCAGCAGCAATTCAACGCCGCCTGCACCCGCACCCACAACCGCAATTGTGGTCTTACCCGGATGCGTTTTGACCCGCTCGAGCAGCGCCAGCCAGCGGTCATTGAACCGCTGAATCGGCTTGACGGCTATGGCATGTTCTGCCGCGCCAGAGACTTGATGTAGTTGTGGCGTGGAGCCGATGTTGATCGAGAGCTGGTCATACGGCACCGGCGGGCGATCACGGCACAGCACCTTTTGGTTCGCACGATCCAGGCCAATCACTTCGTCGCGGTACAGGCGCGCGCCGGCGAACACCGCCAGGCGGCTTAAATCGATATGGACTTCGTCGTAGTCATAGTGCCCCGCGACGTAGCCCGGCAGCATGCCGGAGTAGGGCGTGTGCATGTCGGTGCAGATCAGTGTGAGGCGCACACCGGGGATCGGCTTCATGCCAAATTTTTTGAGCACGATGACATGGCTGTGGCCGCCACCCACCAGCACGATATCTCTTAAAACAGGTTGATCAGACGTTTGCATTGTTGTTTTTCAGTGTTCTTGGGCGGTCATTCGATCAGATCAGTCACCAGTCGGATCAAGGCTTCTTGCTCGGCAATTGGGTCAAAGAGCGGTGCGCGCTCAGCGCAATGCGCTTGCAGTTGGGTAAGAAAAGTATCTTCCAGCTCAGTGCCTGCCGTGAGCTGGCATTTGCGCAGGCGCACCAGCAAGGCAGACAAGGTCTTGGCGTTACCAAGCTCAAAGTAGCCTGGGTAGTTGGCCCCCAGCATGCCCACATTGCCATCAATTCTGGAGGCCAGAACGGGCGTGCCGCTGCATACCGCTTCCATCACCACATGGGCACCGCCCTCCATCGTGCTGGCGTGAATGAGCACGTGCGCACGCTGAATGCGTCCACGCGTCGCCTCATGTGCCAGACCTCCGAGCCAGCGGTAATTCGGGCAGGCCAGGGCGGTTGTACGAGCTTGCTCGCCCAGCGCTTCGTCCAATGGGTCGCCAATGTGGTCAATCATGATGTCGGGGTACGCTTTGAGCAGGCGTGCGGCTTCAAACAGGGTCTGGGGCGATTTCTCATCGCGCAGGTGGCCCACCATCACGGCGCGCAAGCGCTCTGGCGATTTGGCAAGTGTTCGCCGAGAGGTTGATGACTGAAAAATGACACGTGCCTTCCCCCGCACATCTGCGGGCAACGCCGCAGGCCCACACTCTTGCAAAACAACCAGGCAGCGGGCCAGTGCGAGCGACCTTTGCGCCGCTGCGTCGGTCTGGATGTCGCGGTACAAGTCAGTACCTGTCAGCACCACCGCCAAGCCTTTGGCATCAGAGGCAGCACCGCGCGCTTTGGCCCATGCTGCGATGGAATCCGCAGAGCGGCGTGCATGCAGTGCGAGCATCGCCTCAAAGGGCTGCCCGCCAGGCGCTTCGCCGCGCCCGCGTTCGTTGCGCCAGTGTTGCGCAATGAAGGGTTGAAAGTTCGGTGCCAGCATGCGCGACCAGCGCCAAGCCGTCTGCCAGTTGCCGTTGTTGGCGTTGGCAAGGGCAGGGCTGACGATTAAAATGCAGGGTTTTCGCATGAACGGCGCAAAGGACTTGAAAGGAGAGGTAAGGAATTGTGCAGTGCGAAGACCAAGGGCGTTGTCGTTTGAAAATCAATGGCCTTACAGCGATTTTCGACGAGGGCCGTGGTCAGCAAAAAAGCGCGCGTTCGAGTCTAATCCAAGTTCCTCAATCCTTTTTTCTGGAGCTTCAAAATGGTTAGTTTTTCTCCCTCCCGCACATTTCGCGCAATGATGACTTGTGCAGTCGTACTTTTCGGCTCTTTAAGTCACGCCCAGCAAGTTTTCAAGGTCACCACGATTCCGGAAGAAGCTGCAACTGAGCAGATACGTAAGTTCACGCCACTTGCGAGCTATCTGGAAAAGACGTTGGGCGTCAAGGTGGAGTTCACACCCGTCAGTGATTACCCCGCCGCGGTAGAAACTCTCGTGAATAAAAAAGTAGATTTGGTTTGGTTTGGTGGCTTCACCCACGTGCAGGCTAACCTGCGTTCCGGCGGCAAGATTGTGCCGTTGGCCCAACGCGAAGAAGACACGCGCTTCCAGTCCGTGTTCATTGCCAAGACGGACTCTGGCATCAAAAGCCTCGCCGACATGAAAGGCAAGCAAGTTTCATTCGGCTCACAAAGCAGCACCTCGGGCCATCTCATGCCGCGCAGTTTCCTCTTGCAAGCCTCGATTGATCCTGAGAAAGATTTCCGCCGTATCGCTTACAGCGGTGCGCATGATGCCACGATCGCGTCAGTCGTCAGCGGCAAAGTCGATGCTGCGGCGCTGGATATTACGGTCTGGAAGAAATTTGTGAGTGAGAACAAGGTCGACACCAAAGCGGTTGATGTGTTTTACACTACGCCCCCCTATTTCAATTACAACTGGTCTGTGCATGCGGATATGCCAGTTGCCATGCAGGAAAAAGTCAAGGCTGCGTTTCTGGCCCTGAATCCCGCCAATCCCGAGCATGCTGAAATTTTGCGCTTGAACCGCGCGACCCGCTATGTGCCCACCACCCCCGAAAATTACAAAGGTCTGGAATCTGCAGCACGCAGTGCCGGTCTCCTGTAAAGAGTCGGGATCACTCGTTTGAACATCGATCTCTTGAATGTGGGTGCGCGCCATCCCGCTGCACGCGACGGTAGTGCATTGGCCATCAAGGCTCTGAACCTGCAGGTTCGCTCGGGCGAGCAAGTGGCGGTGATCGGCCCATCCGGGGCAGGCAAGACCACGCTGTTGCAGGTTTTGGCCTGTGCCTTGCCGCCGACGGAGGGATCGTTCAAACTTGGCGATGTGCTGCCTTGGAAGCTGTCGCGCAAGCTGCTGCAACGCCTGCGTGGCAGACTGTTTTTGGCACCTCAAGTGCCGCCGTTGCCGCCGCGCCAGCGTGTGGTGACGGCCGTGCTCGCAGCTCGCCTGCCCGCGATGAGCCTGCTGGCCAGTGTGCGCTCGTTGTTTTACCCCAGTGATATTCCAGCGGCCTACAACGCATTGGAGCGTTTTGATTTGTCGGAGAAGCTGTTTGAGCGGGTTGACCGCCTCTCGGGCGGTGAGCGCCAGCGGGTCGGTCTGGCGCGGGCTTTGGTGGCCCCTGCTGAGCTTTGGCTGATTGATGAGCCCTTGTCTGCGCTGGATCCTACCCGCGCCAACCAGGCGATGGTGACTTTGGTTGTGGGAGCACGCGAGCGCGGTGTGACATTGGTGGCGACGCTGCATCAGGTGGACATGGCACTGGCGCATTTTTCACGTATTGTTGGGTTGCGTGACGGTGAACTTGCGTTTGATTTGCCCGCTGACCAGGTAACCCAAGAACGGTTAGCCCGACTCTACGAAAAGTACGAGGATGAGCTGCGCGGTGAAGCTGTTGTCGCTGCGGTTGACATCCCCTCGGCGCCAGCTCAGCCCGCCGTCATGCATTGCCGTTGACTAGGCAGTCGTTCAAATAAATGGCCGCAGTGGCGATTCCCAAACAGTCCGCGTCGAAAGCGGCCCCAGAGCGCGACCCCGCTTGGCTGTCACGCCTGTTCTGGATCAGCCTCGGCTTGGTTGTGCTGTGGCCTTTAGCGGTGACGACCGAGTTCAAGCCGTGGATTTTGCTGGAGCCTGCCAATCTCAAGATCAGTGCGAAATTCATCGCCAGTTTTTGGCCGTTGGTGTTCACAAGTGAGTTTCTGGAAATGGTGGCCCGAGAGACTTGGCGCACCGTGGCGATGGCGACCGCAGGCATCACACTGGCACTGGTATTGGCGATTCCGCTGACGCTCCTGAGCACCCGAGTGCTGTCAATTTCGGCCCTGTCGGGCCGCATGGCACGCAGGCCGTACTGGTTGCGGCAAGCTGTGCGATGGTTGCTGATTTTTTTGCGAAGCATGCCCGAGTTGATATGGGCGCTGGTGTTTGTGCGAGTGGTGGGCCTAGGACCAACGGCCGGCGTATTGGCGATAGCGTTGACGTACGCGGGCATGCTGGGCAAGGTTTACGGCGAAATTTTGGAGAGCGGTGAAACCCATGCAACGCAGACCCTGATGCGTAACGGCAGTGGGCGGCTTCAGTCATTTTTCTATGGCTTGCTTCCCACCAATGCAGCGGAACTGACCAGCTACACGGTGTACCGCTGGGAGTGCGCGATTCGTTCGTCGGTGGTACTCGGTTTTGTCGGCGCAGGTGGTTTGGGTCAACAGTTGGACAACTCCATGAAGATGTTCAACGGGGGTGAGGTTGCCAGCATGTTGTTGGTGTTCATTGCGCTTGTGGCTCTGGCCGACAAAGTCAGTTCATGGTTGCGAAGGTCTCTCGGCTAGCGCGTGAGCCAAAGTTAGATCATGGATAAAGTCACCGCCGCCAATCCACCGTTCAAGCTGCCTTTGCGCCTGTTTGAAGCGCGCTGCAAAGCGTGCTGGTTCGCGCTTGGCCTGTTGGTACTCGTGGGTTTAAGTTTTTGGTCGCTTGATCTGAAGTGGGGTCAGTTTCTGTCCCGCGAGGCCGCCATCAGCATGGGCCGCTTTATTGCAGAGTTTTTCCCCCCCGACCTGTCCAGCGGCTTTGTTCGAAAAGTTGCTCTGGGCGCGTGGGAGACACTGGCCATGTCGGCCTTGGGAACGCTGCTGGCTGCAATTGCTGGGCTGGCGCTGGCCTTGCCCGCAAGTCGAATGTATGCGGGCGATCGTGGGGTCGCTCGTACGCCCACGCGCCTGCTGCTCAACGCGTTGCGAAGCATCCCAGAGTTAGTGTGGGCCGCGCTGCTCTTGATTTCCGCAGGCTTAGGCCCTTTCGCGGGCACGCTGGCGCTGGCGCTGCACACATCAGGCGTGCTGGGGCGGCTGTTTGCGGAAGCGGTTGAGAACGCGCCCTCAGGCCCAGGCGATGCGCTGCGGGCTCAGGGGGTGGGTAATGGGCGAGTATTCCTGTACGCCACACTGCCACAAATCTTGCCGCAGCTACTGAGTTACACGCTTTACCGTTGGGAAAACAACATCCGGGCCGCAGCCGTACTGGGCGTGGTGGGAGCCGGGGGCTTGGGCCAACTGCTCGCCTTTCACATGGGCCTGTTTCAGATGAACAAGACGGCCACTATCCTGGGTGCCATGCTAATGTTGGTCGCGCTGGTGGATGCCTTGAGCTATTTCACAAGAGGGCGTCTGTCGCGGTGATCCCGCTTTGCGATTTTTCAAGGAGATAGCCATGACTTACTGGAAGCTCTTCGCCGCGGTGTTTGCTGTGGTCTGGCTTAGCGGTTGCGGTACGCCCTACGCCACGGTGCCCAACCGAGCGGGCGATCCCGTGATGTTGCTGGGCTATGACCCAGTGGCGTATTTCACCGAAGGCAAGCCCGTCAAAGGCAAAGCTGAACACAAGGTGAATCTGCCGGAGCGAACCTACTACTTTTCAAGCCTTGAAAACCGGGCTGCTTTCACTGCCACCCCCGCCCGTTACGAGCCGCAGTACGGCGGTTTCTGTGCCAGCGGTGCAGCGTTCAATATCAAGCTGGGCAGTGACCCTGGTTCCTGGCAGATTTTTGAGGGTCGGTTGTTCATTTTTGGCGACGTGCTAGGTCAAACAGCTTGGCAGGTCGACCCCAAGTGGAACGTTGATCATGCAGATCGCTTGTGGCCCGCCATCCAAAACAAAGGCTGGCGGGGCGTCTCCTTGACTAGCTACGTGTCCAAAGTGCCTCATTACAAAACCGGCGTCCAGATTAAAACCGAATGGGAGGCCAAAAATCCCGGCAAAGCCTGGCCATCGTATGACGTGGGCGGCATGTTCAGCAATTTATTCACCAAGCCACCAGGATGGCGTGCCGCCGAGGGGCACAGCCAGCCAGCGTTAGGGTATCCAGAGTAACGAAAAGCTCAGGGCTTCTTGGCCTTGGCTGCGGTAACTTCTGCCGCAATCTGCTCACCACTCTTATAGTGCGGTACTTTGAAGACCAGGCGTTTGGTGCGCTGAATCATGCTGTTGCTGCCCGCGATTTCGTCTTTCCAGTATTTCTCAGCCAGCGCCATGTTGCGCACGGGATCCACTTCAAACCCGTCTTTGGAGGCTTGGCCACCAAAGATGTACAGCTTGCCATTGATCATGCTGAAGGTGTCTGCGTCGCCGCCCCAAGGGATGCCGTAGGCGACGCCATTGGCGCAGTAGCCGCCAAACTCAGGCAGGTATTTTTTAGGTTCTTTGTCAAACAGGGCCTTGTGTGCGGCGGTTGAGAAGCGGAAGGTGACCCCTTCGTAGTCGCTCTTGATCTGCGGCGTGCCTTGCACGTATTTGCCCTGCGTGAAGTAGGCAACGACATCGGCCCCCTTGAGGATGACGCGCGCGTCTTGCTCATCGGCCACGGCATTGACCGGTTTGAGGCTGGACGAAGGGTTTTGCGCGGTCATGGCACCGCACCCGCTCAGTGCCACAGCCACGATAAGACCGCTTCCGGTGATCGAAAAAAATCGTTTCAGTGTGTGGGTACGGGATGGCTGGAGGTTGGCTGCGGTGAGGTTCATAGTCTTGATGTTTCCAAAAATGAAATACTAGGCTGAATGTGACTGTGCTTGGGCTCTTTGGAGGCTTCTACACCCATGGGCACGCTCTCCAGATACGGCGCAGGCCAGCCCAAAATTTTGCTGGCGGCCTCGGCCCGCTGGCGCAGGTGGGCCGGGTTATCTCCGCTTAAATGAACAATGCCATAACGGTAGCAGCCCAGCCATTTGAAATCGCGCTCAATCGAGCCCTTGTCCTTGGGGAAAGGGAACAGCAAACCGTCTGGGAAGAGCTGGTTGAACCGCGCGGTTTGGGCAGAATCAGGCGTGGTGCAGTGTTGATCCGGTGCGAAGCTGCGGTACACCAGGCTGGAGGCCGCGCCCGCAGTAGGTGCGACGCGAGGTTCAGAATCGGGGTGCTTCCCATGTGCCATCGCCAAAGCGCAGGCGTGCAAATCGACACCGTCCACCCGCAAATACAGATCAGAAAACTGCGATGCCATGCGCGGGTTGAATTCGATCACGGTCAAACGGTCTTGCGCTTCGTTGTAGAAAAACTCCATGTTGAACAGGCCATGATCGAAGCCTACGGCAGTCAAAAATGTCTGGGCAATATCTAGCGCTCGCTGCTGGATGGTGGTGTTCAAACGGCTGGGATAGTCCCAGCGCATGAAGGCCTGCGTGCCGGGGTACATGATCGCGTCCACCACGCCAAAGAGCGCTGCCTTGCCCTTCCACACGTAGCCGTCCAGGTTGAATTGAGGACCGCTGATAGGCTCTTCGACCATCAGGCGGTGCGCGCTTTGCTGGGTTTGCGCTGCCTCGTGAGTGTGGTCCATGCGTTTTTGAAAAACCCGCTCGAACGGTTCGACCAACCGGCGAATCACCCATAGTTCCCAGGCTCCAAAACGGGTGTGGGCGGTCAATTCCTGATGTGAATGCACTACCCGGGCGAGCACAGAAAACGCAGCCTTCACCGGTTTGACGAAGAGCGGGTAGCGCAGGCCGTGGGGCACGTCAGCTCCGTATTCGGCATCCAGCACGGCAAACTCTGGGTTGGCTTGCGGGCACACTTGCTGCAGGACCTGGCGCGCATAGATTTTGTGCTGGCACGCCAAAACTGCCTTGACCGGCGTGCCCGGCCAGCCCATTTTCTCGGCCAGCATGGCAGCCGTTAAGGCCCCGAACTGCTCTTGGCTGGAGACCACGGCTGTCCATCCCTTAGACTTTGCCTTGTCTGCCAAGCGATTGACGAAGCGCTCCATGTCAAACCAAATCAGGTTTGCGTTGCTGGGAAACGAGAAGAGATCGAACCCGGCATCTTCAGGAACAGCTTCGCCTCGCGCAAGGCAAGCGCGCTTGAAGCCTATAGCATCGAAGTCGTAATTGAACAAGATGAGCGTCGGCGAGCGAGATTTCATGTTGGTTTCAGGTTGAGCATGGTGATAACTCGCATGAGGTCGAAGTTTGATGAGGTCGAAGTTCGGGCGTTTTGTCTTACAAGCTCAATCAAGCATGCAAGGTCGCGAGTTGGCTTGCCGCCGCCATTGTCGTGCGGTAACCCGCCTCGATTGCGCGCTGCCTGAACTCGCGCGACAGATTGACGTAGTAACCGAAGTTCGGATGCAGCGTCAAATCGGCCGCGCGTGCATCAGGCTCGGTCAAGGCCCGCTTACGCCGGTCGGTCTCTAAAAAACGCCCTGCGCTGAGTGGCGCGTCTTTCTCGTGGGCCGAGGCGTCAATGGCCAGTACGCGCAAAGCACCCATGTGCCGCGCAAGACGCACCGGCAGCGGCTGGTGCAAATCGGGGTCTACAAACTGCTCGCCACGAATCCGCACGGGCGTAAACTGCCCTTCGATGGCGCAACTGGCTTGCGCCGCAATGCCTGCATCGCCCGCGTTAAACCCTACCAAGCTTGAGTCCGCGCGGCGCGCGGCCACGCACACCACGGGTGTTGGCATGCGATCCAGTGGCATGCCATTGACCTCGCGGTGAATCAGGGCGGAGATGGCAGCACCGCTGAGCCGCTCAGTGGTGCCCAATGCCAGCCGCCCCAAGCCCATCGGTTGCAAATCAAGCGCCATCTGTTCAATCTCGCCCGCCGATTTTCCGCACGCAAAGACCACCGCCAGTACGGCCCCGACGGATGCACCCACCAACAAATCCGGCTTGTGCCCCAGCTCCGCAAGAGCCTTGATCACGCCTACGTGTACAAACCCGCGCGGCCCGCCTGAGCTGAACACCCAGGCTGTGCGAAATGTGCGGGCAAACGGCTTGGAATGGGGCGAATCAGCGCCGTTGTGGTCTTCGTCAGGCGATAGCGCGCAACCCGAAAGCGCTGTAGTCAGACCCGTGCCCAGACCTGCCATGCCAAATCGCAAGTTGTCGACGAGGAAAGTGCGGCGATTCAACTGAGACATCTTGGAGGGAAAACCCTTAGAGAGCAACCGTGCGGAAGCCCGCAAAAATATCAGAACGCTCAGGCAGAAAAAAGTTCCGGTAGCGAGCATCGTGCATGCGCGTGCGGGTGGCAAATGCGCCGCCACGCAGCTCGCGGTGGTTACCGAACCACGGCTGTGAATATTCCCGATACGGCCCGCTGGCAAAGCCGGGGTAGGGCTCAAAGTTGTCCGCCGTCCACTCCCAAACGCTGTGGCCCCAGGCGAATTCTGGGTGACTGCGAGCCGCGTGCTCCCACTGCGCAGCAGTTGGAAGTGATCGCCTAGACCACAGGCAGTAAGCCTCGGCCTCGTAGGCATTCAGATGCATCGCGGGAATGCCCGGTTGTAGGTCAAGCCATTGGTCAAACCAGCGCATCTGCCACTGTCCAGCAGTGCCGCGCCGCCAGTGCGCGGGCTGGTTCAGACCAGCGTCGCTGCGCCAAGTGCCAGCAACACCAGGCCAATACGCAGCCTGCCCGTAACCACCCGCATCGACAAAGCGGGCAAATTCCAGCGCCGACACAGGTTCGCTGTCAATCACAAAGTCATTTAACTTGAGCTGTTTGCCAGGCCGCTCGTTGTCAAAGGCGAAACCGTCGGCCTGCGCTACAGACCCCAGGAAACCCTCGCCCGCCGGTATGACGACTTGAGTGCTGGGTGGCCGCACGGGCACGTTGTAGCCACGCGGCTGCGAGTAGCCCAACGCACTTCGCAGCCAGCACAGCGCCTCGCCGTGCATGTCCTCATGAAACAGCGCCAGGCGATGGAAGTACAGCGCCGGGTCTTCATCGGCGAAGCTTGCAAAGTCGTGCCGGGGCAGGGCGTGCAGGCAGGCATCAAGTTGATCGTCCAGCATGCGCTTGAGTGCCGCGTGATTCGGCATGGGCGTCGTCCAGCGTGCGGCGTGGGGCAGCCGGGTGGAGTCCAAATGGGCATCTGGCCCAGCGATGCGCGGGGATATCAGCGCTGTCACCAAACCGTCGGATCCCAGCGAATGCGGGCCACGCAGTATCCAAAACTCTGCAAACCACGCCAGATGCGCCAACTCCCACGCGATGGGGTTCACGCCGAGCTGTAAGGGCGGGTTCCACTGCGCGGCGGTCAAATCATCAACTAGAGCCCATGTGCGCGTGCGCGCATCACGCAGCGCGCTGATCAGCGCATCACCCGCCAGATGACGCGCGCGACTGATGCCCAGCTCATCGGCGTGTTGCAGTGAATCCTTTGCGGCGTTGGAAATTCGGTCGTTCATGACGCAGTTTGTCAATGGGTCAAGTATGCCAGCGGCAGAGGTATGATTTTGCGAGCTTAAATAGGTGATACCCGAAACCACGAGGTCGCGACAACGTCCTTGTTATTACGTCAGAACACTCAAAATGGATTCAACGCTCATCAAAATCATCGCCCCCACGGGCGTTCTGCGCGCGTCGATCAACCTGGGTAACCCGCTCCTGGCCAAGCGCGATGGGCCAACGGGCCAGGCGGTGGGGGTGTCGGTCGATCTGGCTCGCGCATGGGCCGCGCAGTTGAAGCTTGACGTTGACCTGCTCGTGTTCGACAAGGCTGCCGAGTCGGTGCAAGCGGTGGAGGCTGACCACGCGGACATTGGCTTCTTTGCTATCGACCCGCTGCGGGGCCAGCACATCGCCTTCAGTGCGGCCTATGTGCTGATCGAAGGCTGCTACATGGTTCGCGCGGATTCGCCGCTGAGCGACGACAGCCAGGTCGATCAGCCCGGCACGCGCGTCACAGTGGGCAAAGGCAGTGCTTACGATCTGTACTTAACCCGCAATCTGACGCACGCCCGGATTGAGCGCGCAGCAAGCTCCCAAGCGGTCATCCAAGCATTCGTCCATCAACGCCATGAGGTCGCCGCCGGTGTCAAGCAGCAGCTGCTGGCCGACGCACGCCACCACACAGGCCTGCGCCTGCTTCCCGGGCGTTTCATGGTGATCGAGCAAGCGATGGGCTTGCCCAAATCACGCGGACCTGCGGCAGCGCAAGCGCTGGGGCAGTTTGTCCTGGAGATGAAAACATCGGGCTTTGTTGCTGATTCGCTGAAGCGTCACGGGGTTGAGGGTGCCGACATTGCGCCGTGAGCTGTCCCATCAAATGCTATAAAATACATAGCTATTCATGCAATTTTCATGAGAGCTAGAGTGCTATTTCTTTGATAAAATAGCTGCAATCATCGATTGGAGGCTCTTTTGAGTGAATTTGAGGCAAAGTTTACTACATTTGTGGTAAACTAGGCGGTATTGTGACAACGCTTGAAAGTGACCCCTACCGTCGACATGGAGATTGCCAGCACATACCCGACAAAATTAATTGGTTATTGCTATACTTGAACTTATTACTGGGTCACGTGTCCAACAGACCGTTCAGTAACTATGTAACCAAGGAGTCTCTCCATGCGTCTCACCACCAAAGGCCGTTTTGCGGTCACTGCGATGATTGATCTGGGTCTGCGCCAAAGCAGCGGCCCTGTCACGTTGGCAGCCATCAGCCAGCGCCAGCAGATTTCGCTGTCCTATTTAGAGCAGCTCTTCGGCAAGCTGCGCCGCCACGAGTTGGTCGAGTCCACCCGTGGCCCCGGCGGCGGCTACACGCTGGCGCGCAAGGCGGCGGAAATCACCGTGGCCGACATTATTGTGTCGGTTGACGAACCGATTGACGCAACCCATTGCGCCGGCAAGGAAAATTGCCTGGGCGAGGGCGCGCGCTGCATGACGCATGACCTGTGGGCCTCGCTCAATGTGCGCATGGTCGAGTTTTTGGACTCTGTCAGCCTGCAGAAACTAGTGGACGAGCAGCTCGCCAAGGGTTTGCAGATTGAAGACAAGCCGATGATCAAGCGCGCGATTTCGGCGATGCCGATCAGCAAACCGATTCGCATTAACGCGCCGAACTCGGTGTTTGCCCTTGGCAATTCGTTTGCCAAGCTGTAAAGGCCGCAATCTATTCGCCAAGCTGTGATAATTTATTGTCGCCATCGAAGTATTTGACATTGTTCCGTTTCTAATCAGCCAGCACCTCGCCAGCAACAAGCCAGCCAGCCATGAGCACCACTCCCCACTTCCCCATCTACATGGATTACAGCGCCACCAACCCGTGCGACGAGCGCGTGGTGGATGCCATGATCCCCTGGCTGCGCCAGCACTTTGGCAATCCGGCCTCGCGCAGCCATGCTTGGGGTTGGGAGGCGGAAGCAGCCGTTGAAAAAGCCCGTGAGCAGGTTGCAGCACTGATTGGCGCTGACCCGCGCGAGATTGTTTGGACATCGG
>JANNFW010000108.1:0-4343 GCA_031380235.1 Rhodoferax sp.
CGTCGTTGGTGTGCAGGGTTGAGAACACCAAATGCCCCGTCAACGCAGCCTGCACCGCCATTTCGGCGGTTTGCAGGTCGCGAATTTCACCCACCATGATGATGTCTGGGTCCTGGCGCATGAGGGCACGCAGGCCTTCGGGGAAGCCAAAGTCCAACTGCGGTTGCACTTGGGTCTGATTGAAGGACGGCTCGATCATCTCAATCGGGTCCTCCACCGTACTGACGTTGACCTCTTCGGTCGCAACGCGTTTCAAGGTGGCGTAAAGGGTTGTGGTCTTGCCAGAGCCCGTCGGTCCGGTCACCAAAATGATGCCGTGGGGCCGCTTGACCAGCGTTTCCCAGCGCTTGGCATCGTGCGTGGAAAAACCCAGTGCATCGAGGTCTTTGACGGCGTTGTCGGGGTCAAAAATCCGCATCACCATCTTTTCGCCAAATGCTGTCGGCAAAGTCGATATGCGCATTTCGATCTCATCGCCGCGCGGGTTGCGGGTTTTAATGCGGCCATCCTGCGGGCGACGTTTCTCGACGACGTCCATGCGCCCCAGCAGCTTGATGCGCGCGGTCATCGCGTTGAGCACACCCATCGGCATTTGATAGACCGGGTGCAGCACGCCGTCAATGCGAAAGCGAATCACGCCTTGCTCACGCCGGGGCTCCAGGTGAATATCACTGGCGCGCTGATCGAAAGCATACTGCCACAGCCAATCGACCACCTGCACCACACTCTGGTCGTTGGCATCCAATGCCTTGTTGGCCTTGCCCAGCTCCACCAGTTGCTCAAAACTGGCGCTGCCATTGTTCAGACCCGACTTCATCGCCGTGCGCACGGACTTGGCCAGCGCAAAAAATTCGACAGTGAATTTGTGAATGTCCTGCGGGTTGGTCACCACGCGGCGCACGCTTCGCTTGGATTGGCGCTCCACCTCGGTCACCCAGTCGGTGATGAATGGCTCGGCGGTGGCCACCACGATCTCCGTGGGTGTGACTTGCACCGGCAGTATTTTGTGCCGCTCGGCATAAGCTGCGCTCATGGTGTCTGCTACCTTGCCGACATCCACCTTCAGCGGGTCAATGCGCAGGTAGGCGAGCGCGGACCAGCCTGCCAGCCATTGGGTGAGCATCTCAATATCCAGTGGCTTGCCGTCGCTGGCGCGCAGCATGGACACACTGGCCAGACGCAACAACGGGTGCTGTGCGCTCTCGGCCTGCGCGCACCGCGCGATGGTGCGGGCGGCTTCATCGTCGGCAATCACGCCATCGGCACGAAGCCATTTCACCAGATGTCGCCAATCCAGCGGCCCCACGTGGCTGGTCTTGGCAGGTTTGGCGGCTTTGAAAGCAGTGGTCATAAAGCTGTCTTTTTGAGGATTCTCACCCATTGGATGGCGGGCAGTCCCCATTGAGTTTGGATGAATTCGGCACGCGCCGCAAGTACGGCCCGTGCGGGAGGCACGGCTTCGCGCAAGGCCAGCACGACCGTATTGCCTTCGCGCGTGGCTTTGAAGGCCCAAATGGCATCCGAACCAAAAGCCGACGCAATCTTGTCCAAGCTGCGCTGGTAGCTGGATGATCGCCCGAATAAATTGACGGTCATGGAGCCGCTGGGCGTCAACAGCCTCTTGCAGTCGGCGTAGAAGGCTGCACTGTCCAGCACGGGTGCGGCCGCTTCGTGGTCGTACAAATCAACATGAAGCAGGTCAACGGTGCCCCACCACTTGGGATTTTTGATTTCAAGCGCGGCATCTGCCAGCACGACTTGGGTGCGGGTATTGTCCGCCGCCAGTTTGAACCAACCCCTACAGGCCAGCACGACCTGAGGGTTGATCTCGATCGCGCAGGTTTTCATGCGCAAAACCTTGTGACAGAACTTGGTCAACGATGCAGCGCCCAGCCCGAGCTGCATCGCCTGGCGCTTTGGGATCGACGCAGCATCCACAAACAGCAAGCCGACCAGCATTCGTTGGATGTATTCATGCACCAAAACGGTGGGTGCATCCAGCAGCATCGAGCCCTGAATCCACGGCGTGCCCAAATGGAGATGGCGAACGGGGCCATCGTCAGAGAAGTTGACCTCGGGGAATGTGCTTGGGCGGGTTTTCAAGATGAGGAGATTATCTCCATCGTGCTGCCCTTGCCGTTCAAGTCGTCCAGCAACAGCTTGAGCAGCGTCTTGAGCACCGTCCTGAGTTTGGGCAGCGCGTCCATCGCGTTCGCAGTGGTCGCCGCCATCAGCTCGGTCGCGGAGATACCGCGCAGCTCCGACATCACACCCGCGATGCGCGGTAACTGCGACGGCTCATTGATTCCTTGGGGTTCGCCAGCGGCCCTCTGCGCCATTGTTTTGTAAAGCCACTGGGGCGGGATGTCGGGCGAATCGGTCTCCATCACCAGCGCATCAAGCGGCAATGTCGCTGCAAGCTGACGTATCGCACGGGCAGCGTCATAGGTTACTGTGCCACCGAAACCCAACTTGAAGCCCAGTTTGATGAACTCACGCGCCTGAACTTCACTGCCATTGAAGGCATGTGCAATGCCGCCAAAGCGGTAGCCATCGCGACTTAACTCACGCAAGTGCTTGAGCAAGCGGTCTGATGACTGGCGTACATGCAAGATCACCGGCAAACCATGTTTTTTGGCGAGCCGAAGTTGCGCGCGGTAAAAGTGCTCCTGGCGCTCCCGCAGTGGGCTTGCACGCAGCTCGGTTACAAAAAAATCCAGTCCGATCTCACCCACGGCAACCAGGTGGGGGTCATCGCGGTGCTGGTGCAATTGCGCGTCCAACAAGTCCAGGTCTGATTCCTGCGCCTGCTTGACGCAAAGCGGGTGAATCCCTAAGGCATAGCTGTCTGCCTGGGCATGTGCCAGCAAACGCACCGCCTCAAAATTAGCTACTTCGACCGCTGGAATCACGCAATGCAGGACATTGTTGCTGTCTGCGCGCGAGCGAACAGCGGTGAAGTCGCCGTCAAACTCGGGTGCGTCCAGGTGGCAGTGGGTGTCAATCCAAAAGAGCATCTTCCGGAAAATACCACAAGCCTTGTCCAGCGCCGCAGTACAGTTCTTCCACGCCAAGGTGCAAACCTGATTGAACCGTGATACTGTTTGTATGTTGACCCCACCGACAACCGACGCAGGTACCCGTATGCCCAAGTCAGCGCTTTACAGCCGATCCACGCCGCCGCCGCAACGAGGCGCTGAGGATGCGCCAGCCATTGACAACACGGCACCTCCAAAAAAGCGCTTTGCCGCGCTTCGCAGGCTGTCGCCCGGCGACCCCAGGCTGCTTTGGGCGGCCATCGCGCTCCTTGCAGCGCTGCTGGCTGCCAACGTGGGGCTTGCTTTGCGCCCGGGCCCACCCAAACTCACGCAGGCCATCATCGACAGCGCAGTTTTGAAAACGCTTGAGACCGCTGACTTGCCTTCGCCCGCCGCCAAAGCGTATGAGACGATCTTGCCATCTGTCGTGCAAGTGCTGGGTTTTGTGAAGAGCAAGGATGGCAAGGAAGACATCCAAAACGGGGTGGGCACAGGCGTGGTCATCGTTGACAAAGGCATCATCCTGACCAACCTGCACGTGGTGCAGGGCTCACAGACCATCAAGGTCATTTTTTCTGACGGGCTGGAGTCCACCGCCTCGGTGACTGGCACCAAGCCGGAATCTGATCTGGCCGTGCTGCAAGCTCACAAAATCCCTGATGACATGATTGCCGCGACGATGCGATCTACCTCCGATTTGCGCCCAGGCGACCAAGTGCTGGCGGTAGGATTTCCGTTCGGAATTGGGCCTTCTGCTTCGGCCGGCGTGGTCTCCGGTTTGAAGCGATCGTTTCGCTCGCCCGAGGGCAAAAACGAACTGAACAACCTGATCCAGTTTGATGCGGCGGCCAACCCCGGCAATTCGGGTGGGCCACTGGTCACCATGGACGGGCAAGTCGTAGGCATCGTCACTGCGATATTGAACCCAACACCGCACCGTACCTTTCTTGGCATCGGTTTTGCCGTGCCTATTGAAGATGCGTCTTCCGCCGCTGGCCTTCCACCCTTCTGATTCAAAATTTTCTGCCACTCAAACAGGAATGAAACATGTCTGAAACCGCCTTTCAAAGTCCCGATACTGCCCAACTCATGGAGAAAATTCTCTACGAGGTCAAACGCGTCGTGGTCGGGCAAGACCGCTTTTTGGAGCGTGTGATGGTGGCCATCCTCGCGCAGGGCCATCTGCTGGTGGAAGGCGTGCCAGGATTGGCCAAGACGCTCACGGTCAAGACGTTGGCCAACACCATTCAGGGTGACTTCAAGCGCATTCAGTTCACGCCAGATCTGGTTCCTGCCGACTTGGTG
>JANNFW010000125.1:0-9502 GCA_031380235.1 Rhodoferax sp.
TCCTACATCATCATTAAAAATGCCAACGGTTTTCCGGTGCGCATACGCGACATTGGCCGGGTAGAGGAAGCCGCTGCCGATGATCGCAGTGCCTCGCGCTTGAACGGCCGCGCGTCCATCACTGCAGGCGTGATCCGCCAAGCCACCGCCAACCCACTGGATCTGTCGGCGGGCGTGCGAGAGCTGCTGACCAAGGTGCGCCGTGACCTTCCGCCCGGCGTGCAGATCGAGGTCGCCAATGACAACTCGGTGTTCATTGACCGCTCGATCAAGGCGGTGTACGCCACAATTTTGGAAGCGTCGCTGCTGGTGGCGTTGGTCATTTTTGTGTTTTTGCGCACCCTGCGGGCCTCACTCATTCCGCTGGTGACGATTCCGGTGTCCCTCATTGGCGCGTTCGCGCTGATGTCGCTGGCTGGTTTCAGCGTGAACACGCTCACTCTTTTGGCTTTGGTACTTGCGATTGGTCTGGTGGTCGATGATGCCATCGTCATGTTGGAGAACATCTACCGCCATATTGAGGAAGGGATGGAACCCTTCCAGGCCGCCATCAAGGGCGCGCGGGAAGTGGGTTTCGCGATCATTGCAATGACGATGACCTTGGTTGCAGTCTACGCACCGCTGGCTTTCGCGCCTGGGCGCACCGGGCGTCTGTTTACCGAGTTTGCGCTGGCATTGGCGGGTGCCGTGGTGGTGTCTGGCTTGGTGGCGCTGACGCTGTCGCCCATGATGTCGTCGCTGCTGCTCAAGCACAACCCTAAGCCCAACTGGTTTGACCGTGGCATGGAACGTGGCCTGCAATCGGTCACGAGAGCTTATGGTCGAGCGCTTGACTGGACGCTGTTGCACCGCTGGTTGGTGATTCTGGTGATGCTGGGCAGTGCAGTCGTCTCATGGGTGGTGCTGCGGGACATCAAGCGCGAGCTGTCGCCGATGGAGGACAGGGGTGTCGTTTTGGTGCAGATGAATGGTCCAGACGGTGCAACGCTGGAGTACACCAACCGCTACGCGCAGGCGATAGAGCGAGCAGGGCAGGCCTACCCAGAGTTTGATCGGATTTTTGCCAACATTGGCAATCCCACCGTAGCCCAAGGCAATGTTTTCCTTCGCACAAAGCCTTGGGAGGAGCGCACCAAAACCACGATGGAGATGGCGCGTGAGATGACGCCGCGAATTGCAGGACTGCCTGGCGTTACGGCGTTTCCCATCACGCCTCCGTCACTGGGGCAGGGATTCACCCAGCGCCCGATTAACTTCGTCATCATGACATCAGAGAGTTACCAGAGCCTGGCGCAAACGGTCAGGGTTTTTCAGGACGAGCTGGCCAAGAATCCTGGCTTCGTTCAGGTTGATACGGATTTGCGGCTGAACAAGCCCGAGATCAAGCTGGAAGTGGATCGCGAACGCGCAGCCGACATGGGTGTGGGCGTGGATGTGATTGCCCGCACGGTGGAGACGGTGCTGGGTGGCCGCCGGGTGACGCGCTTCAAGCGCGATGGCGAGCAATATGACGTCATCGTGCAAACCAGCGCTTCTGGCCGGGATGCGCCTGAAGACATTGAGAAGGTGTTCGTGCGAGGTCGAGGCGAGGCGATGATTCCGCTGTCTGCCTTGGTCAAGATTCGCGAGATTGTCGTTCCGCGTGAGCTGAACCACTTTGGGCAACGCCGCTCCGCCACCATCACCTCCAATTTGGCTCCCAATTACTCAGTGGGCGAAGCGCTTGACTTCATGGATGCCACGGCCAAAAAAGTTCTGAAACCTGGCTATGCCACCGACCTCAATGGCATCAGCCGTGAGTTCCGTTCGTCGTCCGATTCATTGACGCTCGTCTTTGCGCTGGCCCTGCTGTTCATATTTTTGGTGTTGTCTGCGCAGTTTGAGAGCTTCATCGACCCGTTCGTCATCATGCTCAGCGTGCCACTGTCCATGGCGGGGGCCTTGCTGGCGCTGCAATGGTCGGGAGGCTCACTCAATGTATTCAGCCAAATTGGCCTGATCACCCTGGTCGGGCTGATTACCAAGCATGGCATCCTGATTGTGGAGTTTGCCAACCAATTGCGAGAACAGGGTTTTGACACGTTGGCGGCGATCAAGAAATCTGCCACGCAGCGCCTGCGCCCGATCATGATGACAACGGGTGCAATGGTTCTGGGCGCGCTGCCCTTGGCGCTGGCAACAGGTGCGGGCGCAGAGAGTCGCAAGCAGATTGGCTGGGTCATCGTGGGTGGGATGAGCCTTGGCACCTTGCTCACTATTTTTGTAGTGCCGACGATGTACACCTTGCTGGCACGTAAGTTTGCGCCAGGCGCGAAAAAAGAGATTGCGGTGGGAGACGGCATTGCGAGCCCTGGGCACTCAACCTTGCCAGCGCCTGCCGCTGAATAGCTCAGTCAACACGCTCAAATTCAACACGCTCAAATCAGTAACCCATCAGCGTGCTTCTGACGAGCGGGCGCGTTAAGTTCCAATCACTCCGCCATCGAACTTTCGTATCACCACGGTTGATGAGCGGGGTCGGCCACCTGGTTTGAAGTCCGGCCAATTCGAAAATTTGGCAGGCTCTTGGGGGTCGCTCCGGTCAGAGGGCGTCTCGCCGGGGTGCTGGACGCTGATAAACACGGTGGTGCCGTCCGGCGTGAACGTGCAGCCTGTGATCTCACAGTTGGTGGGGCCTGTCAAGAACCGGCGCGTCTCACCTGTCGCTGGGTCGCAAGCCAGCATCTGATTGTTGCCGATGTTGGTAAATTCACCTTTGTACATTTGAGACGCATGGGCATCGGTCTGAATCCAAAGCACTCCGCGCGCATCGAACGCGATTCCGTCGGGGCAGCCATACATGTCCCCCTTGATGTTGCCACGGGCTTCAGCACGTTCATTGGCAGGATCGCCCGCAAGCACCAGATGGTTCCAGACGAACCCAGCCCCATCAAAATCACCGCCATCTTTCCAGCGAATGATCTGGCCCATAGAATTGTTGGCGCGGGGGTTCGCTGCATCCACCCCGGGCTGGTTGGGTTGACCCCGCGCGCTGTTGTTGGTCAAGGTGCAATACACCCAACCACTTTTCGGATCAATCGCGAGCCACTCAGGCCTGTCCATTTTTGTCGCTCCGAGGATATCGCTGGCCTGACGGGCCTTGATTACGACCTCGCCCTGATCTGCAAAGCCATTTGCGGACGTCAATGGGGCCAAACCTTGCACCAAGGGCAACCACTTGCCCGTGCCATCGGCATCGAACCGAGCCACGTAGAGAATGCCGTGGTCGAGCAGTTCGCGATTTGCCCAAGCTTGACTAACACCAGCGCCACCGGGGGCTATTTTGTCGCGGCTGACGAATTTGTAGATGTACTCAAAGCGCGCATCCTCACCCGAGTAAACCACCGCGCGGCCATCCTTCGTCACCCCCACCCATGCGCCTTCGTGCGCTGCACGCCCGAGGGCGGTACGTTTGACCGGCATGCTGGTCGGGTCCATCGGGTCAACCTCGACCACCCAGCCGAAGCGGTTGGGTTCATTGGGTGTCTGACGACTATCAAAGCGGGCATCAAACTTCTCCCACTGATAGGAGCCGTCTTTGCGCAGACCCCAGCGCCGCTGGTGTGCATCGAGGTTGTCACCGGCACCAAAATAGAACGCCCAGTTCTCCTCGCCCGAGAGATAAGTGCCCCACGGTGTCTGACTGCTCGCGCAGTTGTTCAGTGTGCCCAAAACCCGTGTTCCCGCCGGGTCCGCAGCCGTCTTCATCATCGCGTGACCCGCTGCAGGACCTCCCACGGAGAACGGCGTATCCATGGTGAAGCGGCGCGCATATTTTGACGGTCGCACCATGTTCCAGCTGTTGTCTTTGAGTGCCACTTCGTACACCGCCAGGCCGTGCGCATTCTGTGACTTTTTGACCTTCTCGGCATTCATTCCGGAGAAGCCGCCCACGTGAAGCAGTCCGTCGTCGGTGTATTCGTGGTTGATGGCGATGAGGCCATTGCTGGAACTGCCGTTCAGCGCAAAGTACTCCAAACCGTCGTGGTGCATACCCATCTGCGCCGCTTGATCGGCTGCACTGTTGCTGCCGTCAAACTTGAATGCAGGCATGTTGCCAGCGATGCCGATGGGCTCACCCCAAGCTGCAATCGCTGTTGCAACATAGCCTTCGGGCACTACCAGTTTGTCGCCCAAACCGACCGGGATTCCCTTAAAGCCAAGTTTGGGCCCGGTGCCTGCCAGCGCGGCGCACCCTGCCATAGGGGCTACTAGTGAGTACAGGCTGACCGCGGCTGCGCTGCGCAACAGGTGACGGCGGTTGAGCTGGATGATTTCGTGAATCGTCCGGTTAGTCGAACGGTTGCTGTCTTCCATCGTCTCAAAGTCCTTGGCCATCGCGATCTCCAAACTGGTAATGAGGTTAAAACATTCTGGCGCCAAACGACGACACCAGACGCCGACACATCCATCGTATCTCAGCTAACAGACATCCTTATATTGCACCGGAAAACATCAGCACATCCACCAGATCACCCACCGCCACATTGGCCTGATCGTGGTGCAACACGATAAGCCCGTTGGCTTGTGTCATCGAGCTCAATACGCCTGACCCCTGATTGCCAGTGATTCGCACGTGCAACGAGCCGTCGGTGGTCGTGCTGACAATGCCGCGCTGGTACTCGGTGCGGCCAGGCCGCTTGCGAATGGCTTCGGTGCTGATGGCGCGCAAGTACGGTTGTGATTCGGGCGTACATCCCATCATCTGCAACAGGGCAGGCCGCACAAATGCGAGAAACGTGACCATCACGGCAACCGGGTTGCCAGGCAGACCAAACAGCACAGCGGCACCCGCAGATCCGGGTTTCATGATTCGTCCAACCGCCATCGGGCGCCCCGGTCGCATGGCAATCCGCCAGAAAGCGACACCGCCTGCGCCACCCGCGAGCTGCCTCATCATGGCCTTGGTGTGATCCGCCTCACCGACACTGACACCGCCGCTGGTGATGATGGCATCGGCACGCGAGGCCGCCAGCTTGAACGCCGACTCGAGCAAAACGGGGTCGTCGCGCACCACCCCCATGTCGATGACTTCAACGCCCAAACGCACCAGCAGGCCAAATACGGTGTAGCGGTTGCTGTCATAGACGGCACCGTCCCGCAGAGGCTCACCCAGGCTCAAAATCTCGTCGCCAGTGGAAAAGTATGCTACCCGCAATTGACGCCAAACCGTGACTTGCGCAATTCCCAAGCTGGCGATCAGGCCCAGCGCTGCGGGTGTAAGGCGGTCTCCGCCGCGCAGCGCAGCCTGCCCCAATTTGATGTCTTCACCAGCCAGGCGGCGGTTATCACCCGCTTCAAGGCGACCACCTGGAATGGTGACGAAGTCGTCGCCATCGGGTTGGGTTGTTTGAACAAGTTCCTGCGGTACCACAGTGTCCAGACCATCCGGCAATACCGCACCAGTCATCACCTTGAGGCATTCGCCAGCGCGCACACTGCCGCGCCAGGGGGCGCCTGCGAAGGCTGTACCAATCACTTTGAGCGTCAGGGGGGATGCAGAACCCAGTTGATTGCCGGCAAATGCAAAACCGTCCATGGCCGAGTTGTTGTGCGCCGGCACATTCAGTGGCGAGACCAGGTCTTGCGCGAGTACGCGGCCCAATGCATCGAAGATTCCCACATGTTCAATCTGAGCGACGGGCTCTACCATGCTCGCCAAGAACTTGTTGACTGAAGAGGCGCTCAACGCTTGGGGGTCGTAGCCTTGCAATTGGGCTGCGATTTGATCCAGCGTCTTCATGGCATCTTCACTCGACGAGTGTGCTCAGGGTTGCTCAAGCGACTGGAGTTCCGCCAGCGTGTTGGCGTTAAAAAATGCGCGTGGATCGTCTGCCGCCAAGTCGAAAGGCACCATCACGGTTTTGTGCTGGGCCGTCCACGCATCAATCTTGCGGCCACCTTTGTGGGTGAAATCAACCAAGCTCTCCAGCAGCTCGGTTTTGAGCAGGCAGAACACAGGCTGCGCGCGCAGCGCGGGAGTGCCCTGTGCGTCCAGTTCGGGTGCGGACACCATGGCGATGTCGGCATCATCCTCTGCCATCGCTTGGGCCAAACGCTCAACCAGATCGAGTGGAAACAGCGGTGTGTCGCACGGTGTGGTGACCAAGTACGGCGTTTCACACCGCTCCAGCCCAGTGAGAAAACCAGCCAACGGCCCTGCGTAATCGGCGAGCACGTCAGGCCAGACGGACGCACCAAACGCCTCGTAGGCCGCAAGATTGCGGTTGGCATTGATCATCACGTGCGCGAGTGGCCCGCCATTTTGCATTTGAAGGCGCAGTAACGTGTGTAGTGCCAGGGGTGTACCGTTGAAGCTCTGTAAGCCTTTATCAACCCCACCCATGCGCGAGCCACGTCCGCCTGCGAGGATGATGGCCGTGACGTCGGTGAGGTGGATCAAGACAGCCTAGCCTCCGATGTAGCTCATCTCGACGCGGCGCGCACCAACGCCCGCATCAGGTGCCATGTTGCTCCTGAGCTCAGAGTACCGATCATCCCGCGCTCCCCAAATATGCCCAATGGCAGATTCCACATCGGCATCGCTCGCGCCAGAGCGAATCAGCGACCGTAGATCGTGCCCTTGTGACGCAAAAAGGCACAGATAAAGTTTGCCCTCGGTGGAAAGTCGGGCACGGTTGCAGTCATGGCAGAAGGCCTGGGTCACGCTGCTGATCACACCGATTTCGCCTGCGCTTGAGTCGTATTGACCAAAAGCATTGGCGTAACCCCAACGCTCTGCCGTTTCGCCTGGCGAAGAAGGGTCAAGCTGCACCAGAGGCAAGTGGGCATGGATGAGCCGCACCACATCGGCTGACGCCAGCACCTCGTTCATGCGCCAGCCATTGGTGGCACCCACGTCCATGTACTCAATGAACCGCAAGGTAATGCCCGTGCCTTTGAAGTGCCTCGCCATCGGCAAAATTTCGCCATCGTTGGTGCCGCGCTTGACCACCATGTTGATCTTCAGGCCTGTCATGCGCCCAGCTGCGTTCAGCCCCAAGCCCGCATCGCGTGCGGCATCAATTCCAGCCAGCACATCAGCGACGGGAAAGTCCACGTCGTTCATGCTGCGAAAAATGTCGTCGTTGAGGCCGTCAAGGCTTACGGTGACGCGGTTCAGGCCCGCTGCTTTCAGGGCTTTGGCTTTGCGCGCCAGCAGCGAGCCGTTGGTCGTCAGCGTTAAATCGAGTGGCTCGCCATCGACTGTGCGCAGTTGCGCAAGTTGCGCAATCAGCACCTCAATGTTCTTGCGCAGCAGCGGCTCACCGCCGGTTAACCTGATTTTTCGCACGCCGTGGGCCACAAACAGCTTGGCAATGCGCGTGATCTCTTCAAACGACAGCAAGGCGGTTTGTGGCAAGTAAACATAGTCTTTGTCAAACACCTCTTTGGGCATGCAGTAATTACAGCGGAAGTTGCACCGGTCTGTCACGCTGATGCGCAAATCGCGCAGCGGGCGGCCCATCGAGTCGCGCAGCAGGCCATTCGCGACGATGGGGTAGATCGATGTTGATGGCAACACCAGCCCCGCGTGGCGCAGGTCGATCAGGGGGATGATGCGTTCAGTCACGGCACGTAGCCAAGATAGGGGTCAGACGCAACGCGCACCATCTACCTCAATGCACACGCCGCTAATGAACGCCGCCTCGTCGCTGGCCAAATAGAGCGCTGCGTTGGCGACATCCAGTGCCGTGGAAAAGCGCCCGAGCGGGATGCTTGCGCGAAACTTGGCTTTGCGCTCTTCGTCCACCGGACCACCCGCGAATGCGGCGGACAGGCCGGTGTCGGGGTTGAAAACGGGGTTGATGCAGTTGACCCGGATGTTGTCCGGCCCGAGCTCTGCCGCCAATGATTTACTGGTGGTGATCACCGCGCCTTTGGAGCCGTTGTACCAAGTCAAGCCTGGGCGGGGTCTCACGCCTGCCGTGCTGGCGATATTGATAAAAACGCCGCCTTTATTGACGCGAAAAGCTGGGACGGCATGAATGGTCGCCAGATAGATGCTCTTCACGTTGATCGCGTAGCACTTGTCGAAGTCGTCTTCTGATACTTCAAGTGCCGGGCGGTTGACGTGGGTCCAGCCCGCGTTGTTGACCATCACGTCAAGCTTGCCATACAGCTTCACAGCGGATTGAACTAGCGCGGCAACCTCTTTTGATTGCGTGACATCCGCAGCAAAAAAAGAGGCCGTGCCTCCCACGGACTTGATCTGGTCGACCACAGATTCACCGATTTTGGCGTTGATGTCGTTGACGATAACGTGCGCCCCCTCAGCCGCCAGCCGTTTGGCGATACCTTCGCCAATGCCGCCGCCCGCGCCCGTCACGATGATGGATTTGCCTTTAACGCGCATGATGTTTCCTTATCCCTAACCGAGAGGGGTTGGCACCGTAGGAGCGAACGTTCCTGGTGCGATGTGTGCAACGGGGTCCGGCAAATCAAACTTCGGTTTAGCCTTCTGCGGTGCCAGTGCCGCCTGCTGTGCCGCCTCGTCCAGTGCCCAGAAGCTGGGAGCGGGCAGGTTGGTGCGTTTGAAGCCGCAGTCCGGCGAGAACAGCCACGACACCACGTAGTTGGAGTGATCAACGTTGGGCTCAAAACGATCCAGACCCTGCATCAGGTCTTGCTGCAAGGCGGGTGCATGTTGAAGCAGCGCCTCGTTCCCATGCATCACGATCAGGTGCACGAACAGCTCATCATCCATATTGCGGTGCGAGATGCCCGTCACCTCACAGCCAATCCAGCCGGCTGGAATGCCATTTTTGCGCAGCGTGTCTTTCAGCACCACGCGAACCAGTTCGCGCTGCACGTCCGTGTGCTGAAGGGTCGCACCCGTCACGGGCTCGGCAGCCGGGTGCACGCTCATAGCACCGCCTTTTGACGGCACAGGTCGCACGGCTTTGCTTTTCCCAAAGCCAAATAGTTTCCACATGCGGTGAGTCTCCTTCTATTTATTCAACCAGGGCACTAACCGTGACGAATTGCGACGGTTTTGAGGGTGGTGAAACCATACAGCGCCTCAAAACCTTTTTCGCGTCCGTACCCACTGGATTTTACGCCGCCAAAGGGCAGCTCCACGCCCCCGCCCGCGCCGTAATTGTTGATGAACACCTGCCCACTCCTGACCCGCCGGGCCATGCGCAACTGTCGTCCTCCGTCGCGCGTCCAAATGCCTGCCACCAGCCCAAATTGAGTGGCGTTGGCCAGCTCAACGGCATGGTCTTCGTCCTTGAAACTCATGGCGGCCAACACCGGGCCAAAAACTTCCTCCTGCGCAATGCGGTGTGTGATGGGCACATCGCGCAGCAGCGTGGGGGCCTGGTAGAAACCCGCCTGGGGTGCTTCATCCACGATGTGGCCCTGCGCCACCATGGGAATGTTGGCCACTTGCGCATCGCTCAAAAAATCCCACACGCGCTGCTGCTGGCTTTGTCTGATCAGCGGGCCGACTTCCAAGTCC
>JANNFW010000134.1:0-16817 GCA_031380235.1 Rhodoferax sp.
CGATCGCTTCATTGACCTCGTCGTCATGCCCCACCCAGACATGACCGCCCTGCTCGAAGCCCACGAACCTCGCCCCTTTAATCTCACTGGCCGTGTACTGGGCACTGGCATAGGTGCCAAAACCGTCATCTCTTACACTGACGACTAGGGTCGGAGCGCTAACTTTATCGAGCGCAGATGGGCCAAGACTTTTGCCGAGAACCGAGTCACTGCGCAGGCCAGCGGCACGATTGGAAACAGGAAGAATATGGTCGAGTATGGCGTTGATACGCGCGCGCTCCTTTGGGCTGGCGGCGCGCACTTGTTCTGGCGGTGTGGCCAGCACGTACTGGATGACTTGGTCCCTTGCGACATGCAAGCCAGCCCAAAACAAAAAGTCTGAACCAATCAGCCGCATCAGTAACGCCTCTGCCCAAGGCGCCAAAGGTTTGGCTGAATCAGCCGATGTGCTTGGTTTGTACGCCAGTGGCACCAGCAATACCAGCGCACTGACCCGGCTCGGATGCCGAATCGCCATTTGTAGTGCCGACGGGCCACCCGCAGAGCCGCCCAGCACTGCTGCAGTTTTGATACCCAACGCATCCAGCAAGCAAACATGCGCATCGGCTTGCGCCTGGGGAGAGGCGTCCAGCGGCATCGGCGTACGCAGGTAGCCAAAGCGTGACATGGCAATGACGCGAATACCGCGCTGTGTCAGCTTGTCCGCAAACGCCATACCCTGGTCATGACCACCACCGCTGCCGTGAACCATCAGCAACGGCATTCCCGTGCCCGCCTCCTGGTATTCAATCGGGCCGCAGCGGGTATCAATCAGTACGCTGCCAACTGCCGCCTTGGCGCTGGCTGCCGCGATGTCGAGGTTAAAGCGCCAGGCTATCCACAGCGCAGCAATTACAACGGTAATTGCGGTCGCTGCAATCCATCGTTTTAGTTTTGCGGCTGCCCAAGGCAGTCCATTAAAAGACAAAGACAAGCCCCGACTACGGTGCACCAGGGCTCTACGAATGATCATTTCGATTGCCCGTGCTGAGCTGCCAGCAGGTCGCGACGCGGACTTCTACCGATGTGCATGCAGACCGCGGCGACGACGACCCACAGCAAAGCGGCGAAAGCGAGGTCAAAAGTCACCATGTCTACACCCGCCAGCGTTGAAGGAATTAGGATCAGCTGGATAGCTGCCAAAGGCGCATGCATGAGCATGACCACAAGTAGGCTGCTAGTGCGGTCGTAGACCCATACCATGAGCACCCGGTAGGGGAGGAGAAAAGAGAAGAGGAGTACGCCGAGGTAGAGTGCAGGCGGCATAGCCCCGGAGGCGCTAACATTTCCAGAGAACAAAGGATAGTGCCATGCCCCCCACAGCAGGCCTATAATGACCCCGGTTGTAAGAATGCCATGACGCTTTCGCAGTTCGGGCGTGACAAATCCAGTCCAGCCTAGCTCTTCAAAGAAGCACACAACCAGTCCCAGCACGATGCCAGACATCAGAAGACCGGCCTTGTTGTCGGTTGTAAAAATGGCGGGTACAAATGCAGGAGATGTCAGCGAAAGTACGAAAAGTATTGCTGCTGTCAGAAGAGGGGCGGTCAGTAGCGCTACAAGGAACCAGCGAACGCTTACCCGCCATCGGAGTAACCTGGAGAAGAACAACTCGTGTAGGCCTGCCCTTCCGTAAAGGATACCGGTCATAAGAATGCCTGCAACGCTGGGGCCTGCAAGCGCTGCCAGGTATACGAACTGCGCCAGGATTACCGGGTTGTCCTTGCTGTTAAAAAATCCGCTGGGGCCTACCACCACGAGCATGCCGCCCCAAGAGATGGCGAATACCAGGGCGTAATAGGCTGTTACGGAGTGAGTCTTGATAAGTGCGTAGATGGTCGAGATCATGTTTGCCCTTCGTGCCCTAGCCGTAGAACGCTTTTAAATGGCCAGTCCTTGCTTGCCGGTTGCTGAACACAGGCAAACAAATGCCACATTGCAGCGACCCGGCGAGACGAAGACCAAGCAGACGTAAGCGCAAGAACGTCAGCATCTGTTTTGAGTAGTGCACCGCCTTTTGGCGGTAAGTGTGCGGTGCGCTCATGGCTTGCGTTCAGCTACTTTCTGGCCGTCTTTCACCGCTGCCTGCGGGTACACAATGACTTGTTGGCCCGGTGCCAAGCCGCTCCGAACCCAGGCCGCACTGCCGTTACGGGCACCCAGATCTACCGGCACTTGGCGCGCGCGTCCGCCGTCAGCCACAAACACGGCATAACGCGGTACAGCCGTCGGCCTGCCGCTGGCGCTGTCTGCACCCTCTGCTGGCAGCGGGAACACGGCACTGACAGGTACCTGCACAGCTTTGCCCTCGGCCAGCGTGACGATGCGCACACTGACGCGGTAGCCGTCTCCGAGCGCCTGCCACTCAGGCTGTGGGCTGGTGATCTCGATCAACACGCGGACACGCTGCTCCTCGACACCCAATGCCGAAACCTTCGTAAAGGCAGCCGGCTCAACGCTGCGCACGCGTCCTTCCAGCGTGCCTGCGCCGCCCCAGCGTTCAATCATGACGCGGCTGCCTGGCCTGGCCACCAGAGCGTCGGTGGTCAGCAGCTCGGCAATGATTTCCATGCGCTGCGTGTCGCCGATCTCCATCAGCGGTGTGCCGAGTGCTGCTGAACCCTCGCTGGTTTGCAGCACACGCAGCACGCGGCCAGCAGACGGCGCGCGCACCGTAAAGCTTCCGCCTTTAGTGGAGCCAGCACTGGAGCCTGCACTCGTCGCAGGCTGGCGTACAGCGCTGATTGCTGCCTGCGTCTGTTCCAGCTCGTGCGTAGCCATGCGCCTTTCGGCCGCTGCGGCTTCGAGTTCACGCTGCGCGCCAAGTGTGGTTAACCGGTCTGTTTCGACTTTGATGGGTGCAATGAAGCCCTGCTGCGCCAGCTGCTCGCTGCGGCGTACCTCGTTTTTCGCCTGGTCAAGCGAGACCTGCGCACGCGCTATGCGAGAACCAGCACGTGAAACGTTGTCTTGCGCACCCTCCACCCGCGCCCGCAGCTCGCTCAGCGTGCGCTCGTCCAGCATGGCGGGCAAGACCGAGCTGAGCTGTGCCAGCGGCATATCTGCGGTCACAGCATCGCCTTCTTTCAAGGTAATGCGTGCCAGCCGTCCGGCCAGCGGAGCGGACACCACATAACGATCCGTCAAGCGTGTTTTGCCATCTTCGTCGATAGTGGTTTCAAAAGGGCCTTGTGTCACCTTTGACAACTCCACTTGGACCGGCTTGGGCGCAAAAGCCCAAGCGACAGCTGCCACCAACAACACCGCGACGACGCTGCCCACGATCCACGTTTTATGTTTCATTGTTTCAATACTCCATCCATCGGCGATCACTCGCGGGTTTTCAGCGCTGCCACCATGTCAAGTTTGTCGATGCGCCGCCGCACCACGAGGGCGCTGGCCACACCCGACACCAACACGGCGATGCCAGCCCATGCATACGTGCTTGGCTCAATCACCACCGGCAATAGAAACTGATCGGTCGACACAAGTCCGCTAACCTGGTGCACCAGCCCATAGCCCAGCGCCATACCGAGCGGCAAAGCTGTGGCGATGCCAATCGCCATCTCGCCCAGCAACAAGCCTGACACCTCAGCCCGCGTAAAGCCAAGTACGCGAAGGCTGGCCAGTTCCCAGGTGCGCTCGGCAAGTGCAATGCGGGCATTGTTGTAGACCACGCCAACGGCGATCACGATGGCAAAAATCGTCAGCACAGTGCTCATGATGCGAATGTTGCGCGCGGTGGTTTCTTGCATGTTGCGCAGCAAGCTGGCCTTGCTGAATACACCGACCACGCGCGGCAGTTGTTTGCTGGCTTCCAGCAGCGCCGCCTCCGTGCCGCGTTCCACGCTGACGGCAAACCAGGTAGATTGGTCACCCTCTTGCAGCAGTCGGTTCAGCGTGCGGCGCTCCATGTAGGCGTTCAATCCCATCATTTCACGTACCGTCATGGTCAGGGGCACAGTCAGCGTTCGCTGCTGGCCTTCGAGCACGTCAACTTGCACCATGTCGCCGATGCGCAAACCCAGCTTGTCCGCTAGACGGTCGGTCATCACCAGGCCATCGCCGTCCATGCGGCTGACCACGTGGTTGTTTTGATCGACGATGCGGGTCAATTCTGCATGCCGCGTGGAACCTCGAATTGAGCTGCGTTCCCGTAGGTGACCATTGACGAAGCGCACCGCCACGTCACGACCCGACTCGACCGCTGTGACGCCAGGCAGGCGTGCCACCTCATGACGGGCGCTGTTACCGCTAGGCTCGATCATCCAGACCACCACGTCGCTGCGCATTGCCACGTTGAACTGCGAGTCAACAACGTAGCCGATGGCGTCGCTGAAGAAATTACCCATCACGACAATCGCAACCGAGGCTGCCACGCCACCGATGGACAATCCGGTGCGCAGCGGCCGTCGCTCCATGTTGCGCAGGATCATGCGCAGCGCCGGACTGATGCGCGTGATACCCAGCCGTTCAATGACGGTGCGCCGGTAGTGACCAGGAGCCGCTGGCCGCATGGCTTCAGCTGGGGCCAGCCGTACCGTGGCCAGAATCGCATTGAGTGTGCCCAGTACGGCTGTTGCCACCGTGATACCGATGCTGACCACCAGCAGCCAGGGTGAAACGCTATGCGCGAAACTCGGGAAGTAAAAAGACTGGGTATACAAGCCAATCAACTGCGTGCCCAGCCAGTGGCCCAGCGCCACACCGAGCACCAGGCCCAGCGTCACAATTATCAGCACCAGTTTCAGGTAGTGAAGGGCGATGGCACGGTTGGAGTAACCCAGTGCTTTCATGGCCGCGATTTGCTCGCGCTGCGTGGCAACCAAGCGCGACACCACGACATTCAGCAGGAATGCAGCAACGCTCAAAAATATCGTGGGCAAGAAAGTACCCAGCACACGCTGCTCCTTGATCTCGCTGTCAAGGATGGCGTGCGACGATTGATATTTTCGGCCATGCGCTTCGCGCCCGCCATAGCGCGCGAGCTGGGTCGAGAGCTGGTCAACCACTGCTGGCTCTGACGCGCCCGGGGCGAGCTTGACAGCAATTCGGTTGAATGCGCCCTGCATTTCATAGGCAGCCGCCAGAGCCTCACGTGGTACCCAGAACACCCCAAACCCACGCAGGTCCGGTACGCCCCGCAGGCCTGCAAAAATAAATTCAGGCGATAGTGCAATGCCTGCAATTTCCAAAATACGGCGCTTGCCATTGATAAGTGCTGAAATTCGCATACCCGGCGCCAGCCCTCGGGTGTCAGCGAATGCTGCCGATACCAGCGCCGGGATCGCTTGATCAGTTAGCCGGGCGCTGTCCAGCGCGCGACCATTCCGTAAGCTGACTCGGTTCATGCGCATCGGCACTAGCGGGTCAATGCCAATCAATTGACCCACTACAGGGTCGGCCACGCCCGGCAGCTCAATACGCACATTCTGCTCAATGGTGGTTTGCACGTCTGCTACGCCCGGTACGGCGAGCAGCGCTTCGGTTAATGCATTGGGCGCGCGTTTGACGCTGGCGAACACGTCGGCGAAGCGACCGCTGGCGTAGAAGCTGTCACGCGCCAGCGCCAGCGAATCTACTGCGGACAAAGTGGTGATAAAGCCACCCACACCGCTGGCCACGACCAGCGCGATGGTTAACACCTGGCTCCACATCAGGCGCAGGTCACGCAGCAGTTTGCGGTCCAGCGCTTTCACCAGCTTAGCTCCGAAGGGTTGAGCTTATGCTTGTTGATCTCAACCTTCTGGATACGCCCATCTGCCAGATAAATCACCCGGTCTGCCATACCCGCTATGGCAGCATTGTGGGTAATAACAATGGCCGTGGTGCCAAGCTCCGCATTGATTTTCGCAATCACTTCCAGCACCAGTTTGCCAGTTACATAGTCCAGCGCGCCGGTTGGCTCGTCGCACAGCAGCACATCGGGTCGTTTGACGATGGCCCGTGCAATCGCCACCCGTTGCTGCTCGCCGCCCGACAGTTGTGCCGGGAAGTGGTCTCGCCTGGGCGTCAACCCGACCAGCTCAATCGCGTCATCCACTGGCATGGGGTTGCTGGCGATGTCCGTGACCAGCGCCAGGTTCTCGCGTACCGTCAGACTGGGAATCAAGTTGTAAAACTGAAATACAAAGCCGACGTGCTCGCGCCGGTAGGTAGTGAGTTCACTGTCGCTGGCACCTGTCAGCGCGTGGTCGGCAAAGTGAACTTCGCCACTGGTCGGGAGGTCAAGCCCGCCCAAAATATTGAGCAGCGTGGACTTGCCGCTGCCTGATGCGCCCAGCAACACCACGAACTCGCCACGATTGATGTCGAGATCCACATCTCGCAGCGCGTGAACCTCAATCTCACCACTGCGATAAACCTTACACAGGCCGCGACCAGAGAACACGACCTTGCTGGAGAGCGAAGCGGAGGCGGTAGTTTTTACGGCGATGGCAGGCAGCACAGCCGCGCCAGATGCTTTGTCGGCTATCTCAATTGGCGATGATGCGACCGCTGGCATGGTCTATCTGGTGCGTGACTTTAGGGACCAAAAAACCGCAGCACCACCCGCTGTAAACACAGCGGCTCCGATAACGGTCCATGTCGCTGACGGCCCTTGAACGGGTACGCAATTCGCAAAACAGAGAATTGGCTGCATCTGCACCAACCCCAGTCCCTGGAGTAGCCAGAGTCCGCCTAACAATGCGGCAGTAAGGCCCACAGAGAATGTTACTTTTTTCATTTGAATTGCTTCCTTCATAGGCTGGACGCTTTGCCAAATACAGGGGTCGAGTTTTTCGACTGCACGATCAACACCAAACCTAGAATTCCTGCAACGATCAGACCCAAGTCCGCCTGAACATCGAAAATGAATGCCGCCTGGCTGCCCACAAAGCACCACAAAACGGGCACTATAAAAACACTGCGTGGATAGGGTTTGACTAAAAAAGCGAGTAGTCCGATGGTGAACAAGGTGGTGGGGCACGGCAGCCCAAACGTGGGAAAAGCCGGGTAGCGGTGTCCAGAAAAATAAGTCCACGCGGGGCAAATGAACCAAGCAAAAATTATCAAACCCCAACCCGCCAGCGCGCGCCAGCTATTCATGGTTCCGGCCGGTTTGAAATTCAATTTACGCCGAATCACGCCTTGCCAAAAGAGCACCCCCGCGCCTGCCATAAATAGCGCGGCAAAACCATAAGCCAGTGGATTGATCGCCGTGAAAAAGGCCAAATGGTAAGCCAGCGCTTGCCAAACCCACAACGCCGTGAGGATGGCGGAGATGCCCATGCTGGAGTAGCTGCGTTGCCGCATCAAGAGCAACACGGCAAGCACACTCAATGCCATTAAAGGCAATTGCATTGGCCAGACGGCTGTGTTGTACGCGCTGAATACGCCGTAAAACTCTGCGCGTGTAAATGGTATGTTCATTCTGCCTTCTCCCCAAGACGCTTGAGCTTGGTCAGCCATTTGTCTGCGTCCGCAGGCTTCATGTTGCCCGTCAACCCAATCAGTGTTTCATTCACGGGCGCGATACCCACAAAGCCCAAGATGTTTCGCTCCAACGACTTGACGCTGTGGGCACGAAAGTACCAGCGATATACCAGCGCGGGCATGCCCATCGTGACCACAACACGCGCTGAACGCCCTTTCAAACCCTTTTTGCCCCAGGGGCTGCCGCCTTCCTCGCGGGTAAATGCAAAGCCGGGACGAGCGACCTGTTCGAGGAAACCTTTAAGCACAGCGGGCATGTCGCCCAGCCACAGCGGGAAAAAGAAAACGAGATGCTCGGCCCAGCCAATGTCGTCTTGCGCGCTCTTAAGGGTGGCCGGAACACTGCCTTTCTCCCAATCCTGCTGGCTGCGCAGCAAGGGGAAATCGAGTTCGGCCAGCTTGACGTGTCGCACGGGGTGGCCCGCATTCTCAGCGCCCTCTGCATAGCTCGATGCCAGCGCGTGGCACAAGTGGGGCTGGCTCGCATCGGGGTGCCCCTGGATCAAGAGGATTCTTTTTGACATGACTCACCTTGTCTGGGTTGTTAAATGAACGGGGGTGTCACGTGGTGAAACCAGCCCCACGCGATCAGCCGGGGTTGGGTAGCGGTAGATGGTTTCATTCAAATAGCGTGAAACGTCGGTGATGTCAGCATCGCCCCATTGCAGGCCCGCGTTGTTCTGCCAGCGGCGCACCTGAAAATTCAGGCTGTCCCAATCGACCGCTTGCTTGTCATTACGCCAATGCATTTGCGTCGTGTGGCAAGAAATGCAATGCGTGGTGTAGAGCAGCCCGCCGCGTGTCTGGGCGGGTGTCACCTGCGAATGGGAAAGAGCGCTGGAAAACGCCAGCACTGAAAAAACCATCAGCCGATTCGTTAATTTCGTCATACATCTCCTGCTTGGTGCCTGATTTAGAACGTTTCGAGGGTCACGCGGCAGCCGCCGTCTGTCTATGCGCTACCGCACCCAGAACCAAACGCATCACCAGTTTGCGCGCCTCGCTGTACACCAGCACCAAGCTTGCCATGCCCAGACAAGTCAGCCATTGATCCAGCGCAAGTGGCACGGTGCCAAACGCCAGATTCAGGAACGGCACGTTAACGACTGCGACCTGAAGCAACCCGGAAAGCGCCACAGCGCCCCACAGCCACGGGTTGACGAACAGGTTTTTGAATGCGCTGGCGGTTTCTGAGCGGGCATTGAAGCATTGAAACAAATGGGCCATCACCAGCACGGTGAACCCGGCAGTGCGGGCGTTGGCGATCTCTCCAGTTCCACCGATGGGTGCGACTAATCCACCGGGCAGGTACATATCCATCGTCAGCAGTGCCACAATGGCGATCACCAGCCCAATCTCAAACACGCCTGCCCACATGCGCAGGCCAATCACCCTGTCGTTCATGTGGCGCGGCTTGCGGGCCATCACATCATCAGTGGGCGGATCAATTCCCATGGCCAGCGCAGGCCACGAATCAGTGATCAGGTTGAGCCACAGGATTTGGGTGGCCAGCAGCGGCAGTACCAACGCGCCGCCCTCGCTGGTTGATGCACTCAGTCCGATCACCCCTGCGCCCACCACGCCCAAAAAGACGGTCAGCACCTCGCCCATGTTGGACGACAGCAGATAGCGCAAAAATTTGCGGATGTTGTCAAACAGGCTGCGCCCCTCGCGCACCGCATCAACAATGGTGGCAAAGTTGTCATCCGCCAAAATCATTTTGGCGGCTTCCTTGGTGACCTCGGTGCCGGTGACGCCCATGGCTACGCCGATGTTGGCGGCCTTCAAGGCGGGTGCATCGTTGACGCCATCACCGGTCATGGCCACGACTTGCCCGCCCGCCTGAAGTGCCGCAACAATGCGCAGCTTGTGCGCGGGCGATACGCGCGCGTAGACCGAAGTTTTTTTCACTGCCTCGGCGAATGCAGCATCGTCCAGCGCGTCCAACTCCAGCCCGCTCAACACTGCCTGCCCTGTTTTGCTGATACCCAAATCGGTTGCGATGCGCGCTGCCGTGCGGGGATGATCGCCCGTGATCATGATGACGCGAATTTCCGCACGGCGTGCCTCGCGGATGGCCACAAAGGCTTCTTCTCGGGGCGGGTCCATCATGCCGACACTACCGACCCATATCAAGTCATGTTCCAGATCATGTTCCGGTGCCTCGTCAGCCTTAGGGGCTTCACCTTGGGATAACGGCCTAAACGCGACCGCCAGTGTCCGCAACGCCGCATCAGACAGCGTATCAACCTGGACCAGTATCTGGCTTCGGCGTGCGTCATCCAGTGCAACGATCTCAGTAGCCACTTGAATATGGGTGCACCGCTGAAGCAGCAGGTCGGGCGCGCCCTTGGTGATCAGGATCGCGGTATCGTCGTGGTCACGGTCGGTCTGTAGAGTGGACATCATCTTGCGCACCGAGGTGAATGCGATCTCGCCGATGCGGACAAACCGTTTGACGCGCAGCTCAGTCACGCCCAGCTTGCGCTCTGCCACCAGAAAAGCAGCCTCCGTGGGGTCGCCCTGAATCTGCCATCCACCGTCTGATTTTCCGTTTGATTTGTCGTCTGGCGCGGTGCCTTTCACCTGTCGCAGTGTTGCGTTGCCCGCCAGGCAGCCGTACATCAGCAGCGCGGTCTGCTCGGCAAGTAGCGCGCCGTCTGGAATCTTTGCACCGTCTACTTCTACCTGTCCATCGGGCGCATAGCCCACACCCGTGACGCGCGTGCTGCCCGATGCGGTGACGATCTGCTCAATCGTCATTTCTGCGCGGGTCAGCGTGCCAGTCTTGTCGGTGGCGATCACCGTGGTGGCACCCAGCGCTTCCACTGAAGACAGCTTTTTAACAATTGCTTTCCGCTTGGCCATGCGCCGTACGCCCAAGGCGAGTACCACCGACAAAATAGCAGGCAACCCCTCGGGCACCGCCGCGACCGCCAACGCGACACCGAACAGCAGCACGGTCACCACATCGCCCGTGCTTTGAATGTCTGACACCAGCAAAATGGTGCCCACCACCACCACAGAAATAATGACCACCGCCACACCCAGAAAGCGCCCAATGCGCCGGATTTCCTTTTCAAGCGGCGTGGGCTCCTCAGCGGTTGCCGTCAGCAAACTGGCAATGGCCCCCATCTCGGTCGCCATGCCCGTGGCAGTAACCACCGCGCGGCCAGTGCCTTGCGCCACCGCCGTGCCCTTGAATACCATGTTCAATTGGTCACCCAGTGCGGCTACGCCTGACAACGTGGCGATGTCTTTGAGAACCGCTTCGCTCTCGCCCGTGAGAGACGCTTCCTGAACGCGAAGTGACGCCACCTGGATCAGCCGCGCATCGGCTCCCACGCTGTCCCCCTCCGCCAGCACCAGCAAGTCCCCCGTCACCAGTTGTGCGCTGGGCACCCGCACCAGATGCCCGTCGCGCATCACTCCTGAGGTGGCTTCGGTCATCCGCGCCAGCGCCGCCACGGCATCACGGGCTTTAGCTTCTTCCAGATAACCCAAAGCGCCGTTCAGAACAACCACGATGGCGATGACGATGGCATCAACCGGCCAGCCCACCCATCCTTCCACACCCCACGCGACCAGCGCTACCGCAATGGCGGCCAGTAAGAGATAAATGAGCGGGTCTTGAAACTGCGCCAGCACGCGCCGCCAGGCGGGCGTGGGCGCAGCCGACTGAAGCTCGTTAGGCCCGTTCTTGGCAAGCCGCGCCGCTGCCTCTTGGGTCGATAGCCCTTTCTCAAGGTCTGCCCCCAAAGCCTTCGCGATGTCAGCGGGCTCTTTGCTGCTAGCCGAATCCCGATTGCTGGACCTGGCCATCGCTCAACCCGGGCTCACATACTCAAATGAAAGCGATGTGAGCTTGCCACGGTAATAGGGCTTGATGCCGTCGGGCATTACCCAGGCGACCTCACCTTCCAGCGGCACCTTGATGCCGTCACGAGTCGCATAGTTCCAGAACCGGCCTTGCCACGGTGCGCCGCTTGGAACTCCATTCACCAGTCGACCGCGCGATTCGGCACGGGCAGACGCAATCAGGCCATCGTCCTGAAAGCGAAACGTCAGTGTCAGGGTGATCGCACCATCGGTAAGCCTAGCGCGGGCCGACTGGTCATCCACTGCCTCCCATCGCACGCCTTGACTGGGTAGAAGTGCTGTGGGGTACCACAAAGCTTCCATAAAGTAGCGCATGAATTCACCCTGCTGCAACTCCGGGCTGTCGGGCATGTTGACCACTGGGATCAGCCCCAATACCGCGCCGTGCAGCATCCCGTGACCTGCGACGTAGGCATCATGAATATTCGCAGCCACACCGGGAAACATCATGATCCGGGCGTCCCAGTCAAAACCGGGCCGCTGCGTGATCACCCGCTGCTTGGCGGTGAAGGGCTTCCACGCTTCAGCTGTTTCACTCATGTTGAACGTTCCAGCCTGCTCAAGCGACGCTGCGGCGATGATGGGTTGCCCGTCCTTCAACACCGCGCGAAAGTAGCGCTGCACCGGTGCGGGCAGGCCTTCGAGTTCGCGCGCGTCGTAGCGGGCGGGCACGGGTAGGACGCGAGCCGCTTCGAGTCGCGCAAGAATAGCCTTTGTGCCGCGCTCCCAGTGCCACGAGCCATACGCTACCGCACCAGTCCCAACGACCAACAGCACAGCGAGCGCGACACCTGACCATTTCAGCCAGGTCATGATGCGGCCACAACAGGGCTGCCCGTCGAGGAACCCGATCCCGACGCGCCAGACTCAGGTGGGTTGTGTCCGGATCGAACCTGGCGATACAGCTCAAGCGCGCAGGCACCCGTCCCCAGCAGCATGATCGCAAGAAGGATCAAGAACCCAATGAAGGGCACGCTGCCCAGCAGCAATAGCAGCAGCAACGTCAGCGCAAAGAAGCCGATCATGCTGGCACTTGATCCGCTGGACGCGTCCTTTTGAATCGCACGTTGCACCCGCTGGGCAATGCTAAACACACCCACGACCCAGCCCATCAGCAGCATCAGCGGGAACAGCATCATCAGCACCATGCCCAATGGAATGCCGATCAAGGTGATGAGCAGCAGCATCGCCAGCAGGGGGGTACCCAGTAAAACCGCCACGCCTGCGGCTAGCGCAGGCCACGGAGTTGCGAGCATCCGGGTTGAGGCGCGCCGCGAGAACCCGGTGAAAACAAGCAGAAACAGCGCCGCCGCCGCCAGCATCGCCACAAAGCTGGCGAGGGTGCCAGCGATAGTGCCAGCCCAGCCCGAGCCACTGCCCATCATTTGCCCATGCCACTCCCGGTCGCGGTGAGTGTCGGGGCGGCCATTCATGGCCTCCCCGCGGGTGACTGCACCGCCGATGACCACGCCCTCTGCCGTTTTGAACTGTGCGTCGCTTGAGTAGCGCAATGTCCCACCGAGCTTCGCCCGCGAACCGAGTTCAATTTGCTCGGCGTTGAGTTCGACATCACGGGTGACCTCGCCGTTAAGAACAATTTTCTGGGCGTAGACCTTCAACGGGCCATTGATCTTGCCCTCGATGTTGACGTTGCCCGCATACAGCGTGACGGCATCTGCCACAACAGCAGCGTTACTCAGCGTGATGTTGCCGCCAGACGCGAAAAGCTCACCGCCTACCGTACTTTCGATGTTGATGTCTCCACCAGCCGCGCGCAAATCATCTCCGACCGGAGCCCGTACCGTCACTGCGCCACCCGCCAAAGTTGCGTCGCCCGCCACCGCTTGCTCGACTGTGACACGGCCACCGGCAGCATAAAGGTCGCCCTTGACCGGCGCTGCTGGGCGCACATTGCCGCCAGCGATATAGATATTGCGACCAGCGGGCGATGTGGTGGTGTCTCGTACCGCATCTATCGTTACCGGCTTTGCATCAGGAGCCTGCGCGTGCGCTGGCAGCAGCAGCGGCAGCACAAGCAATGCCGGAATCCACAAGCCCCGCGCCAAGGCGCAGACCGTGGGCAAGCCAGGTTGGGTGTTGTTCATTTCGAGATCTCCTTTTACAAGCAGCACGACCGTCCATTGCGACGGCCAATAAGGGGTTTGCCATCCAACCTATTGAACCCAAAAACCGGGCTTCCCAGCATGATCTAAATCAAACAGTGTGAAGATGCTTTGGCGGTGACGACGCAGGGTATCGATACAGGGAGATACTTGCGAAATCACGCGTTTGCGTCATGCGCGCTTTATCAAGGATTCCAATGAGCCCACCACTGCACGTTGTCTGCCCGCATTGCCACACTACGAATCGAGTAGTGCCCGATCAACTGGCCAGCGCGCCAACCTGCGGCCAATGCAAACTTGCGCTATTTGATGGCCACCCGGTGGAGCTGGACAGCGCGTCGTTTGACAAACACATCAACCGCAACCAGATTCCTGTGGTGGTGGATTTCTGGGCACCGTGGTGCGGGCCTTGCCGCATGATGGCACCCGCCTATGCGCAGGCAGCGGGCCTGCTGGAGCCGCAGGTGCGTCTTGCCAAGCTCAATACCGAGGCGGTGCCGCAGCCCTCTGCGCAATTCAACATTCGCAGCATTCCGACGATGGTGCTGTTCCGTGGCGGCAAAGAGGTGGCGCGCCAGAGCGGCGCCATGGGCAGTTCTGACATTGTTCGTTGGGTGCAATCGCACGTCGGCTGATCTCAGGTGGATTGGTTGCAAGGGGAGTCCGTCGCATCACACCAACGCAGGATTTTTGCGCACCGCGAGATAGGTACGCCCCCCAGCAGCGAGACACAGGCTTCTGTGCGGTACCGCACATTGGCAAAAGCTTCCTGCGACGCACAATGGCCCAAACAGCACCATCGCCTGAGGATGGGCCAGCACGATCGTCCTCTCAAACGCACAGGAGCCTACCCATGCCAAAAACACCCTCACATGTGTCAAGTGAGTTAAATGCACCCAATCAGTCTCAATTGACGGACGTTGTATCGGAGGTTTTATCCAACGCTGAACTGGTGCAGTTGCGCGTGCGCGTGGTGGCGCTGGAGAACTTGGTCATTTCGCTGTTGGCTGGTGCGCCAACTAGGCCTACGCTGGCCACCGAGATGGCCGTGTACATATCACCCCGCCAAGGTTTTACAGATCACCCGCTGACCAAACATGCGGCGGGCTTGATGAACCACCTGATCCAACGTGCTGACTACTTTCGTGCAACGGCAGCCTGCGCAGCAGCAATCCGTCCTCAGTAAAACGATCAGGCATTCGCCGCTGGGCCCGGCTGCTACTCGCCCACTTCCCGCATCAAGCGGGTGAAGGAATAAACGACCGCAATTCATCAATCGCCGGTGTCGCGATGGACGCTGACAAGGTCAAAGTCCGAAACTCTTGTGCAATCTGGTGCATCTCGTCGGTTGCAGCGGCCGTATGTTCTACGACGACCGTCCTGAAATGAATCGTGTCAGCCCATAACATCAGAGAACGAACCAATAGGCTTTCTGGAATCCATTCCCACATTTGGAGCTTGGCTGGGGTGATGGGAATACCCAACGAGCGCAGTACGCTAAACCCTTCACGTACCGCCCTTACTGCCATCCGTACGACATCAGGACTGCGCGCCAGCCGATGGTTGTCGCAGTTAACCCGGTAAAGCGCGTTGGCCAGCGGACTGATCCACGCGACGTGGGTTTTCTGCCAGGCATCCATGTTGGATGTCAGTGCAGTGGGGAATCCTGCGCCGCGAAAAATCTGCATGATTTCCTTCAGTCGCGCAGAGCGAGAGCCGTCGAGTTCTCCAAATGTAGTGGGTTGCAGAAGGCGCGAAACCACCACATACCGAACAACATTGCCGACCAGCGTACCCCCAGCCCCTGCGAACCCAAGCACCAGTCGTTCGCGTCCGACGGCATGCGCCCAATCAACATAGCCAGACGGGTTGTTGACCATGAAAAGAATGTTGGGCGTGGCTTTGTGCGATCCCAATAGCGGCAGCACCGATGCCAGTTGGTTCTTTCGCACCAGAACCACGATCAGATCGTAGGCATCGTCTTCGTGCAGGTGTTCAACGACTGGCACTGCCACCACTCCCCTTTTTCCGGTGAGCGCGTGCTCCAAGACGATCCCGTATTCCCTAATGTCCTTGAGCCGCGTGTTTCGAGCCAGCAGCGTAACGTCTTGTCCTGATTGCTTCAGTCGAGCTGCATACAAACTGCCGAGAACTCCAGCGCCAAAGATAAGAATCTTCTTCAAAGGCGCTGCTACCGATATCTGACGGAACTACTTCACCAGCAACGTAGGAATCTCGCTTTCTGCCAGCACGCGCTGGGCCACGCTGCCTAGGAACATCCGGCTCAACAGGCCATACCCGTGTGAGCCCATCACGATCATCTGCACCCGCTCGCGCTTGCTTGCGTCGATAATTTGACTGGCGGCGGAGCCAGCGACCCAGAGGCAGCGGTAGTTCACTGCATGTTTGTCCAGAAATTTCTGGATAGGGTTCAACACAGCATCAGCCTGCTTTGCCTGGTAGGCAGTCACTTCAGCGGAACCCAACTTGCGTTCGACTAGCGCTGATATGGCATCCTGCACATGCAGCACCACCAGCTCGTCGCCTGGGCCAAGCAAGTTCTTGTTTTTGACCAAAAACGTGAGCGCCTTTTTTGTAAAAGTGCTGCCGTCAGCCGCGAATAAGATTTTCATAGGGTCTACCTGTTTTGGTTGGGTTAAAAAGGATCAAGAATCTGCAAACTCCAGCACCACACGCGCCGCCACCTCTCCTCGCTCAAGCCGATCCAGCACCTGGTTGATGGCTGACAAGGGTTGCAGTTCAATGTCCGCCTTGACCTTGCCCTCGGCCGCGAATGCCAGCGCTTCCGCCATGTCTTGCCGGGTGCCCACCAGTGAGCCGCGCACGGTGATGCAATTGAGCACCACATCGAACAGCGGGAAGGGAAACTCCCCCGGCGGCAGCCCTGTCAAAACGCAGGTGCCGCGCTTTCGGGTCATGGCGACGCCTTGCTTGAATGCCGCGAGTGACGGTGCAGTGATCAAGACACCGTGGGCACCCCCGCCGGTTGCCTTTTTGACCGCATCGACGGCGTTGTCGGATTTGGCATTGACAACCGCATCGGCACCCATCAGTTTGGCATGGGCCAACTTGCCTTCGTCGATATCTACCGCGCAGACATGCAGGCCCATCGCCTTGGCGTATTGAATCGCCAGATGGCCCAAACCGCCTGCGCCGCTGACAACCATCCAGTCGCCAGGCTTGGTATCGCACACCTTGATGCCCTTGTACGTGGTGACCCCAGCGCAGATGATCGGGGCTGCATCGATAGCACTCAATCCATCGGGAATGCGCGCAACG
>JANNFW010000177.1:0-2097 GCA_031380235.1 Rhodoferax sp.
TGTTGCCAGCACCCCCAACACGGCAAACCCAACAATGATGGCGCGATGGCGCTGGATGACAAGCTGCGTGAGCGCCAGCGCCAGCCGATCCCAAAAGCGCGTTTGGCTGGCGCCATCGACCACGCGTGGCTTGGGCGCGGGCAAGTAGCTGCGCAGCGCCGGGATGAAGGTCAGCTCGATAAGTAGCGCGCTCAGAATCCCTAAGCCAGTGAACAGGCCGAAGGTGCGGATATTGGTGATCTCGAATGTCATCAGGGAAAAGAAGCCCAGCGCGGCGACCAGGCCCGCCGTAAGCATCACCGGGGCCACCTTGGTCAGTGAATCGACAATGGCACGGTCATTCAGCGAATACAGCGGGTCGTGAGGATGCGCTTTGCAAAGCCGCTCATACTCCTCGTAGTAGCGTTTGAGAATCTGCACTGCATGGCCCGCAGCCACCGCCAGAATCAGGATCGGCGTGGTGGCGTTGAAGGCATCCATTGACACCCCCGCCGCACCCATGATGCCCAGGCTCCAGATCACCGCCAGAATGGCCGTGAGCAAAGGCAGAAACTGGCCCTGCTTGGTGCGAAACGCCTCCAGATGAATCAGCCCGATCAGCACCAGTGCAATCGGGAACAAAAACGCCATGCGGGCAGAGAACCGCTCCACATTGGCAAAAAACACGGCGGTGCCGCTGGAGATGATCTTGATCTGCGGTGTCTGCGCGGCATTGAGCTCCCACTGCACCTTGTCCATCACTTCCCGAAATCCCTTGGGGCCAACCTCAACCGAAAAGCTGATGGAGGCCAGCGTTTGGTCTTGGGAGATCACGGTGTTCTGGTAGATCGGGTTGTCGGCCAGAAAAGCAGACAACGCGGCGATGCCTGTCGCAGTTACTGGCGTTGGCAACAGCGGCTGCACCTTCATTTCATCGGCCGAGCCAGAAATTGCCTTGGCGCGGTCTGCCGTCACACTAAGCAAGGTGTGGGCCTTGACTCCGGGCACTTTGACCAAGTCTTCAGACAAGAGGGCCACGGTTTGGAGCACCTCTGGCCGCATTGCCGTGCCACCATCTGCGGCACTTACGCCAATCACCACCACGTATTTGGAGCCAAACAGCGTCTCTGCCGCCGTGGTGCCGATCACATTCGGGTGCGCCTTGGGCAACATGGCCGAGGGGTCGATGACGATTTTCAAATGCCGTACTTGCGCAGCGAAGAAAACCGTCAGCAGGCCGATGGCCAGAATCAGCCAAAGGCGACGGCGAACAATCAGTGTGGCGAGGGCTTTCATGCTGCGAGCCCGCCTTCGCTTGCGAACTGGGTGACCAGGTCAAGCACCGCCGGGGCTTTCAAAATCCGGCGATGGCCTTGGCCGGTGGTCGCCAAAAATTGTGCCTTGGGCAAGGCGCGGCTGATTTTCACGCCGTGCTCGAAGGGGATTTCTGCGTCGTCGTAGTCGTGAATCAGCAAGATCGGCAGACTTAAACGCGCCATCATGTTCACCACCGACAGGTCTTCCCAACCGACAGGCTGCGCGTAGCTGTCGTCAACGATGCGGCGCGCGCGCGCCACGGTTTTGACGGAGATGCCGAGAAATTCGGCCACCACTTCGGTAAACCAGATGCAGTGGGTCAACGAGCTGATGGAGACCAGACGGCCCACATCCAGGGAATTGTTGCGCAACGCAATGGCGCTGGCAGCTACGCCCAATGAGTGGCCGATCAAGGTATGTACCGGGCCAATGTTGTTGACGACGGCGGTCACCGCCGCAGCCATGCGCACCATTTCTGCCGTTTTGCCAGACGACAGGCCGTGCGCGGGGTGGTCAAAACTCACCACGCTCATGCCGTTTTGAGTCAACTGGCGGATCATGTCCTCAGCCTGCGTGCCGCGCCCGCCCCAGCAATGCACAAACAGGCACACTGGGCCCTTGCCCCAGCGGTAGCACTGCAACCAACCATCCTGAAACGGAATCTTCCACTTGTGCGCGCTGGCCCGCAGCACCAGTTCCGAGGGTTTGGGCTGATACCGCGGCGGCGACGAAATCATGGCGTAAGTCAGGCGCCCGGCCAGCGCGGGCGACACCCGGTCAATGGTTTTCATGGCCAGGCGC
>JANNFW010000180.1:0-15702 GCA_031380235.1 Rhodoferax sp.
AACTCGTTTGCTATTATTTATATAGCTATCTATGCATGTTATTCGAGGGCTAGACGCCAATTTGATTCATAATTTGGCGATTTTTCCGTCGAAATCGCAATTTATTAACCTGTGGGTTAATTTTTATTCAAAATTTCACCATAATTGTAGTAATTAAAAATAGACAGCGCCATACGCTGCCTGCGCAGCCTTGGCGTAAACCGCGTGCAAAATCCCCATTTTGGGTGTTTGCCCGCAAGGCGCGTGCGGCGGAACTTTGAACCAGGTGTCTGAATAGTCAAGCTCTACCATCTCCGCAAAACTGAACTTGGTCTCAAAACTCAGGCCCGACACCTTAAAGGCGGCGCTGCTGTCCTTGCGCATCAGAAATACGCCACGGCGAAGCGAAGCCGTTTTTTGGCTGGTGCCATAAACAACAGTCACTCGAAAATGCGGTTTGCGCTCAATCACCTCAAATACCAGGGCTGGGCGGGGCTTGGGGCCAGGATCGAGCTTGGGCAAATGTGGGAAGTGGCACCACACCAGATCGCCCGCCTCAGGCTTGGGCCACCAGGTCACATCCATGAGAGGCGCAACGATAAAGGAATCTGCTGACCCGTGAACGCGAGGTTAAAAAAGGCGCGAGAGCACTTTGCCGCCACTGGCTGGGCCTGCAGCTTTGCGGATTGCGCCAAGCTGCTTGACTGTCAGCGGGCCATCGTCACGCTCGTAGGTCGGCAAGACTTCATCGGCCAACTTTCGAACGGCGTAATGCAGCACTTCAGACTCGCGTTTGTAGCCCAGGTGCTTGGCCAAATGAGTCAAGGTGGCGCGGGACACTTTGGACGCGGTGTCGGTCGGTTGAAACCGCATCAGCAGCGCATCAGGAGCAGTTGCAGAGGTCATGGTCATAAGCAGTTAGTTGATAGCGGGATGATATCAAACTTGGCAATTTATTGAATGGCAGGCTCACCACAAGCCCCATGCCGCTTGCGAAACTCCCTCGGCTCCTCGGGTCGCGCGATGGCGAACAGGCCTTTGCGGGCGGCGCGGGCGGCGGCTTGCTGCTTGGCATAGGGGCCGCTATCACGGCGGTAACGGTATGACCAGGCGTGGCCCTCACGCACCAGCCATTCGCCTACATCGGCGCTGCCTTTAACTTTGGGTGTGACGCTCACACGCGCCAGCAGACGGCCAAAGCTGTCGCGGCTGGCGGATTGCACGGTGACGGACTGCTTGGCCAACCGGGCTGACAGGGCCTTTTGGGCGGCGATGCCATACGTCTGGCAGATCTCGGGGGCGTCTACGCCATCAATTCGAATCCGCACCGGCTTGCCGCCCGAGGCGGGGCGCACCCACAGCGTGTCGCCGTCCGTTACGTGGGTGACGGTGCCGTTCCATGGGGCATTGCTCGTTGACTTTTCCGCTGCACCTGCGGCGAACACCGTGCAGGCTGCAAGCATGCAAAACGCCGAAAATCTTGTGGCGGAAAATCTTGCCGAAAGTCGTGTGATGTTGCTTTGCATTAATCTTGTATGTTACGGTAGTGGACATTGTCGCTTGCCCCCAAAACTGCTCCTCGAATGAACGCTGACACCGCCGCCCCCGCTGGCACACTGCGCCGCTGGCTCCCCTTTTTAGCCTGGCCCAGTATTTCCCACCGCTTCATCAAGCAGGATATTGTTGCGGGTTTGACGGTGGGTTTGATGGTGCTGCCGCAAGGGGTCGCCTACGCGGCGCTGGCGGGCATGCCGCTGGTAACGGGCATTTATGCCTCGCTTTTGCCGGCGCTTGTGGCCGTGCTGTGGGGGGCATCGACGCGGCTGTCCGTCGGGCCCACGGCGTTGACGTGCTTGCTGGTGAGCTCCTCTTTGACCGGCTTGGCCGAGCCTGGCAGTGCCCAATGGGTGGAGTTGGCGGTGTGGCTTGCGCTGCTATCGGGTGGTGTCCAACTGTTGATGGGACTGGGCCGTTCTGGCTGGCTGCTCAACCTGGTGACATCCCCCGTGCTGACGGGATTCACCCAAGCAGCAGCGCTGCTGATTTTGGCATCTCAACTGCCTACGCTTCTGGGGTTGGAGGGCTCGCTTGCCGCACTCTTTTCGATGGCGTGGTCCGGCGGCAGCTTGCCTTTGAACATCAAGGCAGCCGCGTTCGGCATCGGCAGCCTGGCGCTGATGCTGCTGGGCAAACGGCTGTGGCCGAACTTCCCGGTGGTGATCTCGGTGGTCGCAGCGACGGCGGCTGCCAGCATCTGGCTTGAGTTTGAGCAAGGTGGTGGCCCCGTGGTGGGCCTGCTGCCCGCCGGGTTGCCATCGCTCTACTGGCCGCAAGTGCCGCCGCTGCAAACTCTCTCCACATTGGTGATGCCCGCACTGATCATCGCGTTGATCAGCTTCCTTGAGACCGCCTCCAGCGCCAAGGTCGAAAACCAGGCCGACAACAAACGCTGGAACGACAACCAGGATTTGATCGGCCAGGGCCTGGCCAAAATTGCCTCGGCCCTGTGCGGTGCGTTTCCCACGAGTTCGTCGTTTTCGCGCTCAGCCATTCTGATGCACGCCGGTGCGCGCTCGGGATGGGCCACGCTGGTGTCTGTTTCGCTGGTACTGGTAGCGCTGCTGGCGCTGATGCCCGCGCTGCATCCGGTACCCAAATCAGTGCTGGCAGCGGTGGTGATCGCGGCGGTATTGGGTTTGGTCAAACCTGCCGAATTTGTACGGCTGTGGCGCGTCTCTCCCACAGAAGCAGTCACCAGCCTAGTGACTTTCCTGCTGACTTTGGTGACAGCGCCGCGTCTTTACTGGGGCGTTATGGCCGGCATGCTGATGAGCTTGAGCCACTTTTTGTACCACCGCCTGCACCCACGCATCATCGAGGTCGGCCTGCATCCCGACGGCAGCCTGCGGGATCGCCATCTGTGGAAGCTGCCCTTGATCGGCCCCGCCGTTTACGCGCTGCGCATGGATGCGGAGCTGGATTTTGCATCGGCCAGCGGTCTCTCCAACGCGATTGGCTTGCACTTGAACAACCACCCTGACACGCGCCACGTATGCCTGTTTGCGCAGCCGGTCAACCGAATTGATGTCACGGGGGTGGAAGCTTTTACGCAGATTCGCACGTCGCTGGCTGAGCGTGGCATCACCCTGCATATCAGCGGCATCAAGCTGCCAGTAGAGCACATCCTGCGACGCGCCAATGCCCTGCCAGACGGGCCGTTGCTGAAGCTCTACCGCACCGACGCAGAAGCTTTGGTAGCTCTGCGCGCCTTGAATTGAGGCTGTTTTCAGAGGCATTTGTCGGCGCTTGAGCAAACGTGCACTGATAGACTGGACGTCGCCTCCGCAACCCACCATGCAAACCGATCTTCCACCCGTCTTCACCAGTCAGCGTGACACCACCACACTGGGCAAATCTGCTTCGGTCGCGTCGGGCGCAACTGTCGTCGCTATCACGAGCGGCAAAGGCGGCGTAGGCAAGACTTTCTTCTGCGCCAACCTCGCCTGCGCCTTGGCCAAACGCGGTCGCCGGGTGCTGGTGATCGATGCCGACCTGGGCCTGGCCAATCTGGATGTGGTGTTGAATTTGCATCCCAAGGTCACATTGAACGATGTGCTGGCGGGCACGGCCACCGTGCAATCAGCCATCGTGCCAGCGCTGCCCAACACAGCGGCGGGCTTCTCGGTGATGCTGGCGGGCTCGGGCAAGGCCGAGTTCACGCAGCTCACGCCAATGGTTCGCTGGCGGTTCTCTGCGGTGATTGACGAACTCCGACCTAACTACGACATTATTCTGCTGGACACGGGTGCGGGCATTTCAGAGATGGTGCTGTTCACCGTGTCGCTGGCCTCAGAGGTGCTGGTGGTGGCAACGCCCGAGCCCACATCGCTCACCGACGCTTACGCCATCATCAAGGTGCTGGTGACCGAGCAGCAGCGCGAGCACGTGCAAATCGTCGTCAACCAAACCGCACGCATGGGCGACGGCCGCGCCATCACCACGCAGCTACAGCAAGTGCTCAATCAGTTTGTGGTCACCGCGCCAGGGCAGCGGATGCGGCTAACCCACTTGGGCGACATACCCGCCGACCCCCAAGTCCGCCAAGCCGTGATGCGCCGCCAGTTGATGTTGTACACGACTCCCGGCAGTCCGGCCAGTTTGGCGGTGCTGCAAATCGCCACCAAGTTGGATGAAAGTCAGGAAGTGATGATCCAACCTTCCAGCGAGTCGAGCTTGGCGGGCAACCCGTAGAGCGGCGTGCCTTCATCGTGTCGGCCCTGCGCCCAGGCCGCTTGCATCAGGCACAGCACCGCATCCAGCGCATCGCCGCTGGCATCATCCACCAAGGCGTCTCGTTGCGCATGCGTGAGCTTCAAACGCAATTTCAGCCGGGTCTGGCCGTGCTCCAGCGCGGTGATCAGGTCTTTGCGGGCGATCAGGCGCGCATCAGTTTGTTTGGCTTTGTCGTCGCTCTTGTAGCTCGTGTTGCCCAGCACTTCACGCGCCAGCAGACCTGGGTAGCCCTCCAGCGCCACGCGACGCACGTCGCCTGGGTGTAGACCGGGCAAATGTGCTCCCACGCGCAAGAGCGCAGGCACCCCCGTATGGAGCATGAAGGCGACCGGCGGATTCACCCATTTCATCGACGGGCTTGAACCGGCTGGGCCATCGGTCGCGCGATGCGCGAATTTCCCTCCGACAGGCCGTGCATCACAAAACGCAGCAAAACTGTCTCGAATCTCTGCGCGGGTCAATGCCGCGTAATGATCCATGCAGTCGCGCCACACCGTTGGCCAACCCAATTTTTCGACCAGCTCGCGCGGCAAACCAAAAGGCAAATCAAAAGCGCCGACCCAGGCGGTAGGTTGTTTCAGGCACGTCTCAAACGCTGCAAGCGATTCGGGTCGCTCCAGCTTAGAGAGCAACACCCGGCCTTTGCTGGCCGAGCCCCAAGCGATGACGATGGGTTTTTTGCGAGTGGGGCTGCTGGAGAAATCGCAGCCGAGCAGGAGCCCGTTCACTGACAAGTTAGTACTCAGTCCTCAGGCTCGCCCGATGATGGAGGCGGTCGCCATCAGCTCTTCAAGCAACGCCAATGACACCTTGCCCGACACCGCATACGGATCCAGCTCGGGCTTCTCCGCGTATTTCAGCAAAATCGAATGGTTGAGCTTGGACATGTTGACCTGGCCCATCGTCCAGCCGCCAAAGCGCCGCTCGGCGATTTCTTCGTAGTGCAGCAGCACCACGTCTTTATGCCGCGCGTCTTTTTGAATATGACCGTAAAGCTCGCTCACCGCCATGCGACCACCTTCAATAGCTTGCAAAAATATAGCGCCGCTGTAGCAAAGGATGCCGGTGATGCCGGAGGCTGGGTTGCTGTGACGAGATTGCAGGAGGATCGCCTCAATCGCATCAGGGCCAGGGTCCACCGCACGGCTGGCATACAAAAGTCGAACGAGCATGTTTATCCCCTTCCAGGAATGAGGGCCAAAAATTCCCGGCGCAGGTTGGGATCTTTTAAAAAGACACCCCGCATCACCGAGTTGATCATCTTGCTGTCCATGTCCTTCACGCCGCGCCAGGCCATGCAGTAGTGGCTGGCCTCCATCACGATGGCAAGGCCATCAGGCTGCGTTTTCTCCATGATCAGATCGGCCAGTTGCACCACCGCTTCTTCCTGAATTTGCGGGCGGCCCATCACCCACTCAGCCAGACGGGCGTATTTGGACAGGCCAATCACATTGGTATGTTCGTTGGGCAAAACGCCGATCCAGATTTTGCCGATCACCGGGCAAAAGTGATGCGAGCAGGCACTGCGAACGGTGATTGGGCCCACGATCATCAGTTCGTTCAAATGCTCAGCATTGGGAAACTCGGTGATCGACGGCGCTGCCACATAACGACCCCGAAACACTTCATTCAGGTACATCTTGGCAACCCGCCGCGCGGTGTTGCCGGTGTTGTGATCGCGCTCGGTATCAATCACCAAGCTGTCCAAAACGCCTTGCATTTTGATTTCGACCTCGTCCAGCAATTTTTCAAGATCGCCAGGATGGACAAACTCGGCGATGTTGTCATTGGCGTTGAAACGTTTACGCGCCGCGAGCAGCCGCTCCCGGATTTTCACCGACATCGGAACGCCAGCATCAATGTCGGCGGGGTTGCCAATATCGTCACGGCTGGAGGTCATTGGAGGGTTCGTTTTCATAAGCATTTCTCAATCTTAACAGGCTTTGAATTTTAAGGTCTTTGCCATTTATGGCTCTTCAATATTCACTGTAATGCTACTTATTCAATAGCGTCTACCACTTAAAAACAGAATCAAGCGCATCAAACCAAACGCCAGCCAGTCCAGCAGGCGCTGACGCCGAGGCCGGTTGGCATAAGCAATTGCATCCATCGCGTGGCCGCTCATTTTCATAGCATCGTCCAAACGCGCGCGCAGGTCTTGCGCGAGCGCCGCGTCCACGACCACCACATTGGCCTCACGTGCCAACAGCAGGCTTAAAGGATCGAGGTTGCTGGAACCCACGGTGACCCACAGGCTGTCCACCACAGCGACTTTCGCATGCAAAAAGCTGGCGGCGTATTCATGAATCTCAACACCAGCCGCTAACAGCGCACCGAACACGGGCCGTGCCGCATGAAACTGCATAAAGTACTCGTAGCGGCCCTGTAGCAAAAGGCGCACCCGCACCCCACGCTTCGCCGCGTGAATCAACGCCCGGCGCAGGCGCGCACCGGGCACGAAGTAGGCGTTGGCAATAATGATTTCCGAGCGCGCGTCGCCAATCGCCTTGCGGTAGGCTGCCTCAATGCGGGTGCGCATTCGAAAGTTGTCACGCAAAACCAGCACGGCCTTAGCCGATGAAGGCAGACTGCCGCTCGGCGCTATAGAAACGGCATCCGCCAACATACTGCTGCGTTGACCAACCCGCACTGCAGATTGAAGAGCCGCCCAAGCCGAGGGGAAATCGAACGCGCGCGCGGTTTTGGCCGCGCGAAGGCGCCACCAGAACTGCGTCATCGCCTCAGTGACATCACGCACCAGTGGGCCCGTGATTTGCAAAGCAAAATCAAAACGCGGAGAGTCCAACACGCCGTGATTCGGATCGTAAAAATCGTCCAAAACATTGATGCCCCCGCAAAACGCAACGCGACCATCCATTGCGGAGAGTTTGCGGTGCATGCGCCGCCAGCGGCTGGGCACCAGCCATCCCACGCCCCCCAGGCGCGAGAAGATCCGCCACTGAACGCCCGCTGCGTCAAAGCGGCTGGTCAGCGAGGTGGGCAAATCAGGCGTGCCCGCGCCGTCGATCACCAGGAACACCGCCACTCCGCGCTCGGCCGCTCGCACCAGCGCGTCCGCGATCAAATGGCCCGAACTGTCCAGATTAAAAATGTAGGTCTCCAGCCGAACCTCGTGCTGCGCCTCATCCATCGCCTGTATGAGTGCTGGGAAGAATGCCTGTCCGCCTTGCAGCAGCTGCACGAAGTGACCGTCTTGCAAATGCGCCATGGCTAGTATGGGACTATCCGGTTCACGGCGGCAGTGTGAATTCTGCAATCAGGGGCAGGTGGTCGGACATACGGCCCCAAATTCGCCCAGTGGGCACGTGCACGCTGGCAGGCACAAGCCCGCGCGCATACACGTAGTCCAGTTGTACCAGTGGCAAGCGCGAAGGATAGGTGGGAAAGCGGCCTTCCTGGAAAGCAGCCAGCTTCATGGTGGCCAGCGCGCGTTGTGTCGAGCGACCCCAGTCGTTGAAGTCGCCCGCGACGATCAGCGGAGCAGATGACGGTACTTCACGCTCAATAAAACGCAGCACCTGCGCGATCTGGCGCAGGCGACTGGCGTGGATCAACCCCAAGTGCAGCACCACCACATGAATATTCACGCCATGGAAAACGACCTCTGAATGCAGCAGGCCACGTTGCTCAAAGCGGTGATCCGACATGTCTTCATGCTGATGCGCCACCACCGGCCAGCGCGAGAGCATTGCGTTGCCGTGCTCACCGTGGCGTGTGACTGCGTTGGTGCGGTAGACCGCCTCGTAGCCCTCGGGGGCAAGGAAGTCGGCTTGCTCCAACTCCGGCCATTGGGTGAAGTACGCGGCTTGACGCCGATGCAGCTTGCGCACCTCTTGCAGGCAGACAACATCCGCGTCTAGCTGCTCAACTGCATGCCCGAGGTTGTGAATCTCAAGGCGCTTGCGCGGCCCGATGCCCTGTACACCCTTGTGGATGTTGTAGGTGGCGACGCGAAGTGTATTGGGCGGATGGGTCATGGGCGAATCAGGTGCGGGCAAATCTAGGCAGCATCAGTATCGCCTCTGCGTTGGAAGGCGAAAAACACTGAAGCGCAGCATCCCTCCACAGCAACCATGTATACGCCGTGTGCTCGCGCGGATTGAGTTTGATGTCAATCCCTGAAGGCACCTGAAGACCGAACAAGTGCTCGGTATTGCGTGTGACCCCTGGCGCGTAGCGATGGCGCCAGCGGGGGTAAATGTCGTAAACGTTTTCGAGCTGCCAGTCCAAAAGTGCGTGTTCCAGCGACGAGCCCACGCGGCAATCGATACCGGTTTCCTCAAACACCTCGCGTTGCGCCGTTTCGCGAAAGTCTTCACCCAAGGAGTCTTTGCTGCCCGTGACGGACTGCCAGAACTCCGGGCCATCAACCGCCGTGTCAGCCCGCTTGATCAGCAGCACATCCATGGCAGCGGTGTAGATGACGACCAGGACGGACTGGGGAATTTTGGAAGGCGTTGGGTTAGACACCGGAGGTAACGGCATCCAGCGCTGCCAATATTTCCGCACCGTGGCCCGCAATAGAAGTCACGGGCCTGCCCAAACTTCGCGACGCCAAGGGTGATGCCAAATGCGGCATCAGACTCAGTATCTCCCCTTCAATTTCAATTCTCGGGCATAGATTGACAGGCAGCTTGCCCGTTATCGCTTGCTCTCTCGTCAAGGGCAGAACCAACCGAGTTGGCAGCCGATCAATCAACGCGCTTTGGATATCGACAACGTAAGGAACAAACTTCCTCGTAGTGGGTTGCGGGTTCAAATAAACATCGAACTGAGCCATCAAGCCGGTTCCTGCCAGCTCACCAGCCCGTCGCTCCAAATACCGTGCTTCTCGAATATCTCATTTTGCATGTCCACCCAGTCTTTGTACTCCTCGTAAAAGCGCTTGCCCGGATCTTTGACCTTGGCGGCACCTTGGCGCTGGGCCACGAGCGCGTCGTAGTCTTGCACGGACATCAGCACACTGTGTCTACGACCGGATTTCTCAATCGTGACTACTTCGCGTTGGCAATGCACCAATAGCTGTCCAAAACGATTTTTTGCTTCCGTCGCTGTGACTTGCATAACCCGTACCTCCATGAGAATATTGGCTATTTTAGCCATTTTCAAGGCATCTGGCCGACCAAAAAGAGGGCATTACTAAGATGCCCTTGTTTGGTTTGAGGTTGATACTCAAGCCGCTTTGACTGCCTCCACACCGCGCAGCTTGATGTGCAATTCCTTCAGCTGCTTTTCGTCAACGGGCGACGGTGCCTGGGTCAGCAGGCATTGCGCGCGCTGGGTTTTGGGGAAGGCAATCACGTCGCGAATCGACTCGGCACCTGTCATCAAGGTCACGATGCGATCCAGGCCAAAGGCCAAGCCGCCGTGGGGCGGCGCGCCGTATTGCAATGCGTCGAGCAAAAAGCCAAATTTTTCCTGCGCTTCTTCCGGTGAAATCTTGAGTGCGTCGAAGACCTTTTGCTGCACATCCGCCCGATGGATACGCACCGAACCGCCACCCATCTCCCAGCCGTTCAAGACCATGTCATAGCCTTTGGAGATGCATTTCTCGGGTGCGGTGACCATCCAGTCTTCATGCCCGTCTTTGGGCGCGGTGAACGGGTGGTGCGTGGCTGTGTAGCGCTGGGCTTCTTTGTCGTAGTCGAACATCGGGAAGTCCACCACCCACATCGGACGCCAGCCTTTTTCGAACAGGCCGTTTTTCTTGCCAAACGCACTGTGGCCGATTTTGACGCGCAACGCGCCAATGGCATCGTTGACGATTTTTTCCTTGTCGGCACCAAAGAAAATCAGGTCGCCGTTTTGTGCACCGGTGCGCTCCAGCACTGCTTTCAACGCTGCGTCGTGAATGTTCTTAACGATAGGGCTTTGCATGCCCTCGCGGCCAGCCGCAAGATCATTGACCTTGATATAAGCCAAGCCTTTGGCACCGTAGATTTTGACGAACTCGGCATAGGCATCAATATCACCCCGGCTCAAGCCGCCCATCTCAAGCGCACCACCCGGCACCCGCAGCGCCACAACGCGGCCGCCCTTCATGTTGGCGGCTCCGGCGAAGACCTTGAAGTCAACGTCTTTCATGACATCGGTGACCTCGGCAAACTTGAGCTTCACGCGCAAGTCAGGCTTGTCGGAGCCGTAGACATGCATGGCTTCCTGGTAGGTCATCACTGGGAACTCGCCCAGGTCCACCTGAATCGTATTCTTGAATACGGTGGTGATCATGCCCTGGAACATCGCGCGGATTTCCTCTTCTTCGAGGAACGAGGTCTCGATATCGATCTGCGTGAACTCGGGCTGGCGGTCAGCGCGCTAGTCTTCATCGCGAAAGCATTTGGTGATCTGGTAATAGCGATCAAAGCCCGCCACCATCAGCAACTGCTTGAAGAGCTGCGGGCTTTGCGGCAGCGCGAAAAACATACCGTCGTGAACGCGGCTGGGCACCAGGTAGTCACGCGCGCCTTCGGGCGTGGACTTGGTGAGCATCGGCGTTTCAATGTCGACAAAACCAGTCGCATCGAGAAACTTGCGTACTTCCATCGAGACGCGGTAGCGCAGCATCAGGTTGTTTTGCATGTACGGGCGACGCAGGTCGAGCACGCGGTGCGTGAGGCGTGTGGTCTCGCTCAGGTTTTCGTCGTCAAGCTGGAAGGGCGGCGTGACTGAGGGGTTGAGCACGTTCAGCTCATGGCAAAGCACTTCGATGTTGCCGCTTTTGAGCCCGCTGTTGACCGTGCCATCCGGGCGAGCACGCACGATGCCCTTGATCTGCACACAAAACTCGTTGCGCAGGCCTTCCGCAGTTTTGAACATCTCGGCACGGTCAGGGTCACACACCACCTGCACATAACCTTCGCGGTCTCGCAGATCAACAAAAATCACACCACCATGGTCACGCCGACGGTTGACCCAGCCGCACAGGGAAACAGTTTGGCCCATCAGGGCTTCGGTCACCAGACCGCAATAGTGGGAACGCATGGCCATATATTTCTCGCTTGATTACTCGCTTGATTACTTGCTGGATTACCGACTTGGTGACAACAATTTACTGCCCACAAGATCTACTTATTTGCCGAGTATTGCCGCGTGCGCTTCTGGCACCACAACACCCATCGAGACAATGTATTTAAGCGCTTCGTCCACGCTCATTTTGAGTTCGATGCAGTCGCTGGTTTTCGCCATCACGAAATAACCACCGGTGGGGTTCGGCGTGGTGGGCACATACAGGCTGAGGTAATCCCCGTGCAGGTAGTTGGCAGCATCACCACCGGGTGTGCCCGTCACAAAGGCGATCGTGTACATACCCTCACGCGGCCATTGCACCAACACCGCTTTGCGAAAGGCGTTGCCGGATTCGGAAAACAAGGTGTCTGACACCTGCTTCACACCGGAGTAAATGGAGCGGACCACCGGAATGCGGTTTAGCAGGGCGTGCCACCAGTTGACCAGCTTATTGCCGAAAAAATTACTGGCCGTGGCCCCGAGCACCAGCAAAATGCCGATGGCCAACAGCACGCCAAAACCGGGAATGTGAAAACCCAGCAGCTTGTCGGGGTGCCAGCTCGATGGCAGGATCAGCAGCGTTTTGTCCAGCGTGCTGACGATCCACTCCAGCACCCAGATCGTGATGGCGACGGGCACCACCACCAACAAACCCGCCAAAAGCCATTTGCGAAACGATTGCATGACGAACTCAACTTAGCTGAAACGTTAGCTCGATGCGGCGGGTGTGGCGCTGGACGACGGCTTGATTGCTGCCGGGGTATCCGGCTTGGCGACAGCCTTTGCCTCAGCGGCGGGCGCTGATTTTGTCTCGATCTTGCTGTCTGCCTTGGGCGTCGAGGCGCTACTGTCAGCGCCTGCGTCGGCCTTACCGGCATTCATGGCGTTGACAGATTCAGGCACAGCGTCCGATTTTTCGCCGGATGCCGCACCAGTGGCACCGCCTTTGAAATCAGTCACATACCAGCCGGAACCTTTGAGCTGAAAACCCGCCGCCGTGAGCTGTTTTTTAAACGTGCTGGCACCGCAGGAAGGGCAGTCGGTCAACAGCGGATCCGACATCTTTTGCAAAACGTCTTTGGCGTGGCCGCAAGAATCACATTTGTACGCGTAAATTGGCATGGCTGATGGGGTCAATTCCACAGTGGGATGGATCGCTCGATTGCAATCCGCAAAGCCTTCGATTATAAGGCGGCGCTGCGAAAGACGCGTCAGAACAGCCGAACCCTCACCACAAACTGCATGACGATCAAACCCAGCACAAAACCCACCACGGCATACAGCAGGGCTTGCAGCAACTTGTTGGTGCGTTTTTGCTCGGCCAGTAGCTCCTCAATCTGGCGCTGCTGGCTACCGGGGCGTTGTTTCAAAAAGTCGTGCATCAGGCGCGGCAACTCGGGCAACAGCGTGGCGTAGCGCGGTGCCTGATCTTTGAGCTGGTTGAGCAGTTTTTGCGGGCCGACCTGCTCAATCATCCATTTTTCCAAAAACGGTTTGGCGCTGTTCCACAAATCCAACTCCGGGTCGAGGTCGCGGCCCAAGCCTTCGATATTGAGCAGGGTTTTCTGCAGCAACACCAACTGCGGTTGAATTTCGACCTGAAACCGCCGCGAGGTCTGAAACAGCCGCATCAGCACCAAGCCGAGCGAAATTTCTTTCAGCGGGCGGTCAAAGAACGGCTCGCACACGCTGCGGATGGCACTCTCCAGCTCGTCAACCCGCGTGGCCGCGGGAACCCAGCCCGATTCAATATGCAGCTCGGCCACGCGCTTGTAATCGCGCCGGAAGAAGGCGGTAAAGTTTTGAGCGAGGTACTCTTTGTCGACCTCGGTCAGGGTGCCGACAATGCCGAAGTCCAGCGAGATGTAGCGACCAAACGTGGCGGGGGCAATGCTGACCTGAATATTGCCGGGATGCATGTCCGCATGGAAAAAGCCATCGCGAAACACTTGGGTGAAAAACAGCGTAACCCCGTCGCGTGCGAGCTTGGGAATGTCCACGCCCGCTTCACGCAATTTCGCCACTTGGCTGATCGGTACGCCGTGCATGCGCTCCATCACGATGACGTTGGTAGTGCAATAGTCCCAGTACATCTCGGGGATCAACACTAAGTCCAGCCCCGCCATGTTGCGGCGAAGCTGGGCGGCGCTCGACGCCTCACGCACCAGATCCAGCTCGTCGTGCAGATATTTGTCGAACTCGGCCACCACTTCTTTGGGTTTGAGGCGTTTGCCGTCGGCGGACAGCCCATCGACCCAGCCGGCCATCATGCGCATCAGGCTCAAATCCTGCTCGATGGCACCCAGCATGCCGGGTCGCAATACTTTGACGGCCACTTCGCGCTCGATGCCCTGGCGATCCAGCAGCGTGGCAAAGTGAACCTGCGCAATGGAAGCGCTGGCGATGGGTTCGCGCTCAAACGACGAAAAAATCTGGCTGACGGGCTTACCCAATGCTCGTTCGATGATGGCGACGGCCACGTCGGAGCCAAATGGCGGCACGCGGTCTTGCAGGCGGGCCAGCTCATCGGCAATGTCAATCGGCATCAGGTCGCGCCGGGTGGACAGCACTTGGCCAAACTTCACGAAGATCGGCCCCAAGCGCTCCATCGCCTCACGCAGGCGCTGCCCACGCGGCGCATCCAATCGACGCCCGAAGGACACGACGTGGCGATCACAGTCAGCCACGGTTTTTGAAAGCTGGTCAGCACCAGCTCGTCAAGCCCATAGCGCAGCACGATCCAGATGATGAACGCGCCCCGATAAAGACGCGTCATAGGTGGCGCGTCATGGGTTTGCGCTCATGGGTTGGCGCTATCTGACGAGGTGGCGCGGCGGGGAGCAGCGAATTTGGCCACTGCTTCGCGCATCCGGTTGACGAATTGGGTGAGCGTGCGCGCGGGTACGTCACCAATGATGCGGGACAAATCGTCCTCAATGTCCCAGCGGACATGCTCAGCCAGCCAATTCACTTCAGCGGCCAATTGCACGTCGCCTTCGATGCGAACGGTGGGTTTGTCACCCTTGAGCAAGGCCATGGCAATGTCCATCGGAGATTCTTGGGTGAGGCCCAGCGTTAAATCCGGCGTGGCATTCTCATCGGCAACGTCCAGCAGCCCGGCGGGCGTTGCGATCAACTTCAAATCGAAGAAGCGCCAGTTGATCAGCACCACGCGCCCTTTTTGGCGAGCCAGACGGCTGGTGGCTTCGGGCTCTTGCATCAGGACATGGTTGAGCAACAGGACAATGCGGCCGCGCACCTCCGCAATGACCCAATCGGGCGGTGCAAATTTGGGGGGAGATTCCGAGCCTGAAGTGGATGACCGTGTGCCGATCAAACTCTCAAGCCATGAAAAAGGGGACTGTGTTGCCATAGTCCCCGATTCTAGATTGGCTGACACAAGGCCAGCAGACTCAAAGGTTTAACCGATGTTAAACCTGTGAGATCTATTGAAGCGCCTGCACGCCAGCAACCAACCAGCCGCTGCTGCCACTCTTGGGTTTGGTCATGTTCCACACTTCGCGGAACGGACTAGGGCCTGAAGATGGCTCTTCACGAATCATGCCCGAGAACTCGACACTGGCCATGTAGTCATTGCCCAAGTCTTCAATGCCGAGCAGCTTGGCATCAATCATCACCACATCCGTCTGATTGACGGGGCCGCCGGTATGCACCTCGCGCTCGTTAAGCTGGGTCTGGATTTCTTTCAGCATGGTGTCGGTCATCATGACACGCAGCGCACCGATGTCTGATTTGTCCCACGCGGCTTGCAGCGTGACGAAGTTGGACTTGGCGGCCTTGAGGAAATTCTCAGCGTCGAAATCGGCAGGGATGCTCCAGTTCAGCACGTTGGACAATCCTGCGCCGATCATGGAGCCCGACGATTGAATACGGTTGTCGACCGCGCCAGTGTTGGTGCGCTCAAAAGGCCGTGCGGACGAATCATTACCAACGTTTTCTGGGCTGTAAGGCTTGGGTGTGGACACGGGCGCTCCGCCACCGTTGCTGGTGCCTGCACCTTGAAACGCAAACGGTGAGTTTGACGCGGGCGCCTTGCCATTGCTGTTCCCATTGGCCGCAGCGCGCTTGCGCATGAACCAGCCCACCGCCATCATGATCGCCAGTGCGAGAAGGCCAAACATCAGGATATTGCCAAACGCCTCACCCAGCCCCAGGCTACTGGCCAACCAAGCCAAGCCCAAGCCTGCGGCCAAACCGCCGAGCATCGCACCCCAAGGTTTCTTGGGAGCCGCTGCAGCAGCAGCACCGGCAGCGGCAGGCGCGGCGGGTGTGGCATTGCTGGGTGCGGCGTCACGTTTGGTGACATTGCTGGACTGCTGGCCAACCGATTTGCCACCGCCCATGCGCTTGGCCGCCTCGGCATTGAAGCCGGTCAGCGCCAGC
>JANNFW010000186.1:0-7279 GCA_031380235.1 Rhodoferax sp.
GCGGTCTTTGGTGATCAAGGCCTTGTCACGCCCTCTGCTGACTTCCAGGCGCAGCGTATTCATATTGACGGGAATCACGTCGTGAACAATCGGCAGCACAAAGGCACCTGCATCCAGCACGACCTTTTGTCCACCCAGCCCGGTGCGCACAAAAGCACGCTCTTTTGAGCTTCTTAAATACAGCCAATGCATCAGCCACACCACGATGGCTACGATGACCGCAAACGCGACCAACCCCAAAAGAAAACTGCCAAATTGATTGCCTGACATGCGGGTGTCTCCTGTAATAGCTAGAGTTTTCTACCGGGTGATTTGGGTGAACCGACGGGTGGTGTCTGTCAACGCCGTCTCTGTGGGCAAACGCTCCATCGAGCTGGCCCCGTAAAAACCGTGGCATCCCGCGCAGTGTTTGAGGATGTACTGTGCATCATCCGGCGTCGCGATGGGGCCACCGTGGCACAGCACGATGACCTCGGGGTTGACGGACTTTGCGGCCGCCGCCCAGGCATTGATGGGATCCACACAATCTGCCAATTTCAGCCCGGTTTCTGCACCGATGGCTCCACCCGTGGTCAAGCCCAGATGGCACACGACGATGTCTGCACCCGCTCGGGTCATCTGCTTCGCGTCTGACTCGCCGAACACATAGGGTGTAGTCAACAAGTCCAGCGAATGTGCGCGAGCAATCATGTCGACTTCCATCGCGTAACTCATACCGGTTTCTTCGAGATTGGCGCGGAAGTTTCCGTCAATCAGACCGACGGTCGGAAAGTTCTGCACGCCAGAAAAGCCCAGGTCGATCAGGCGCTTGAAGAAGGCCTCCGGGATCATGAAGGGGTCAGTGCCGTTCACCCCGGCCAGCACCGGCGTGTGCTTGACGACGGGCAGCACTTCATGTGCCATTTCGCAGACGATTTCATTGGCATTGCCGTAGGCCATCAAGCCTGCCAGCGATCCACGACCCGCCATGCGGTAGCGCCCCGAGTTGTAGATCACGATCAAATCAATGCCACCTGCCTCTTCGCACTTGGCCGAGAGCCCAGTGCCAGCACCGCCGCCTACCAAAGGCAGACCCGCAGCGATCTTGGCGTGAAAACGTTTGAGCAATGTGGAGCGTTGGATGCGTGGCATGTTGGGCGAGGTAAGGTTGAGCGAAATAGGTTTAGTTCAGGCACGTTTTGCCTGGATGGAAGGCTTGGAGACTTCCTGCCAGGCTGCCACTAGCGCATGGGCGAAAGCCTCGTCATTGATGTGCAGCGGCAGGCGAAGGAGCTTACGGTTGGGGCCAGGACGAAAGCCCTTTTCAATGGCCGAAAACAGCACGCGGTTGGCCTCGGGGTCATGAAAAGGCTGGCCGGGTTTATCGATCGCAGAGACACCACCTTCAGGAATCAGAAAACGCACAGACCCTGTCATGGCGTTGAGCTTGCCCACCAGAAACTCGCCGATGGCAAGGCACTCATCGGGCGTGGTGCGCATCAGAGTAACGGTGGGGTTGTGGCGGTAGAGATTACGTTTTTTGTAGCGCTCTGGCACACTTTCAAACATACCGAAGTTCACCATGTCCAACGCGCCACAGGAACCAACATAGGGCAGAGGCTTAAGCGCAAACACATCCAAACGTGTCGGCCCGGCCGACAAGGCACCACCGCAAATTTCATCCGCAATCTCCGTCGTTGTGACATCGATAGCCCCCACCAACAGCCCAGATCCCACCAGCTTCTCCATGCTTTGCCCGCCAACCCCTGTGGCGTGGAACACCAAGCAGTCGTACTCATCTTCAAGCTGCTTCGTGATGGCTTGCACACACGTCGTGGTGACACCAAACATGCTCAAGCCGAGCGCTGGCTTGGTGGAGGTTGATTCCGCTGGTGGGTTCGTGATCATGCCCGCCAGTGCATGAGCGGCATTCGCCAGCACTTTTTCACTGATTCGGTTGATGCCCTGCACATCGGTGACCGAATACATCATGCAGATGTCGCTGGGGCCAACATAATGGCGAGTGTCGCCACTGGCCATTGTTGAGACCATCACTTTGGGGCAACCGATGGGAAGTGCGCGCATGCCGGGCGTGGCCAGCGAAGTTCCACCCGATCCACCGGCTGAAATAATGCCACCCACGTCGCGCCGTGTCAGTACAAAAGCCTCAAAGGCGATGGCCATCGCTGCGACAGCAGTACCCCGGTCACCGCTGAACACGGCAGATTCGCCCAGCGGATGGTGGCGTGCGATCTCGCGCGGATGCACGCTGGCAGGCGACGGGCGACCTGACGTTGACAGATCAACGGTGACGACGCGCATGCCCAGTTTCTCCAGGCATTGGCGAATAAATAGAAGCTCTTTGGTCTTTGTGTCGAACGTGCCTGCCACATAGGCGGCGCGGTCGCTGCTGCTGGCGACGGGCAATGCGAATACCGCCGCTGGTGGCTTCGGCGCTGCGTTCGTATTGCTGGATATCCGGGCAGGAAGCGTCGCGCGGCTCACATCCGTCATCGTTGATGTGCTGCTGCCTACATTCCAGCGGTTGAAACCCCGCACGGTTTGCGGTGCCAGGTCGTTCAGGGAAGTTACGCCGTCAGCATGGGCTCTTCGAAGGGTGAAAATTTGTTGCGGCTGCGCGCTGGCGCTAATCACCGCCAGAGGTTCACTGCTCAATGGCTCGGGCTCCGCGTTGTATCCACCTGAGCGCACACCCAGCAGCCGTTCTTGCACTTCCATGTCGCCCGCAAGCGTTGCCGCCGGCATGTCTTCAGCAATGCGCCCGTTGACCATCACACCTATGCGATCCGCGACTGAAAGTGCCACGCCGAGGTTCTGCTCGATCAGCAAGACAGATATCTCGCCCTCGCGCGCCAGTTCACGCAGCGCGTTTGCAACCTGCTCCACGATGACGGGTGCCAGACCTTCGGTCGGTTCATCCATCACCAGTAATCTGGGGTTAAGCAGCAAGGCGCGGCCAATCGCCAGCATCTGCTGCTCACCACCCGAGAGTTGTGCGCCCCCATTGGATTTGCGCTCTGCCAGCCTGGGGAACATGGTGTAAACGCGATCTACATCGCGCTTCTTGTCGGCCACCAAGCGCAGCGTTTCATCCACCGTGAGAGAAGGCCAAACCCGCCGACCTTGCGGCACGTAGGCAATACCGCGTCTTGTGATCTCGTGCGGCGCCCGGCCTATCAACTCTTCCCCAGCAAGTTTGACGCTGCCGCTGGCTGCAACCAAGCCAGTGATGGCGTTGCACAGCGTGGTCTTGCCCATGCCATTGCGGCCCACTATGCCCAGGACTCCTTGGTCAATGCGCAGGCTGACACCCTGCAAAGCGTGGGCACGCCCGTAAAAAACATCTAACCCTTCGACAACCAGGATGGGCGATTTGGACGTGGGTTGATCCGCTTTGTCACGCCAGGCCATCAGTGCTTGCTCCCCATGTAGATGGCCTTGACCTGTGCATCGTTCTCGATCTCTGCCGGGGTACCCGTTTTGAGCACGCGCCCGTTGTGCATCACCGTCACTTTTTCCACCACGCTCAAAGCAATGTCCAGGTCATGCTCAATCAGTACAAAACTCATGTGCGACGGCAGTGAGCGTAAGAGCGTCACCAGCTCGCGTCGCTCTGCGGGCGACAGGCCGGCGGCCGGCTCATCAAACAGAATCAAGCGCGGGGCTCCTGCCAGCGCCATGCCGATCTCCAACTGGCGCTGCTGGCCATGGGCCAAGTTGGCAACCAGCTCGTTGGCAATGTGAGTCAGGCGCGCACGCTCCAGCAAATCCTGCGTTGCCACAGTCGAAGCGTGTCGGGGTTTTGCCCGCAAACCGCTAAAGCGACCGTTGGATACGCCACGCACTGCCAAAAACAGGTTGTCGCGAACCGTCAGGTCCCGAAATAGAAGCGAGGATTGGTAGGTTCGGCGCAACCCCTTGCGAACGCGCTCGAAAGGTGAAAGATTCGTGATGTCTTCACCAAAAAACATGATCTGCCCCGAAGTGGGCGGAAAGTCTCCATTGATTGCGTTGAACAGGGTCGTTTTACCCGCGCCGTTAGATCCTAAAACGGCGTACTTCTGACCCGCCGCAACCGACAGGTTCACGTCATCCACCGCACGCAAAGCCCCAAACGCACGCGTGACCCCGCGCAAAGTCAATGCGTCATTAGTCGACAGTGCGGATGGCGCAATGCCCGTGAGGGCTTGCGCAGCAGAGCGGTTGCGATGGATGTGTGTGATTGAAGCCATGAATTCTCAATTCGTGCCCATGCCGCGTCTAAGCTGCGGCAACAGTTGCACGCTTGACGACAACCCAAGTCATCGTCAAGCGTGTAGATCGGTCAGGGGCAGGCAGGTACGTCGCGGGATCCCATTTGGAAGTCTTCCTTCTTCATGCCGAGGGTCTGGTCAACGTTGTCAACCTTGCGAAGCACTTTGTTGAAGAGGTTGCCTTGCGCGTCTTTGACCACCTCCGTGACGAAGGTGGTTCCAATCGCCTGGCGATTGGCATCCAGACGCACATCACCCGTAGGAGTTTTCAGAACCATTTTGGTGAGTGCATCACGGTACTTTGCCTGGCCGCCAGACAAGTCGCCATTGACCGCCTCCAGCCCGTCCAGCGCCGCTTTCATGTTCATGTAATACACATAGGCGAACAGACTGGGGCTGGGGAAGCCACCCGCAGAAACCGGGTAGGTCTTTTGGTAATCCGACACGAATGCCTTCCATTCAGCGGCATCGAAGGCATCGGCCAGTGGCCCAGCCGACATCGTGCCGACTAAAGAATCACGGCGTTTGCCTTTGTAGTTCAGGATGTCTTGGCTTACCGTGATGGAGCCGCCCAACATCGGCTTGTCACCTCCGGCATTTTCATACTGCGTCAAGAAGTTGACGGCATCAGCGCCACCCAAAACTACCAACAGGGCATCGACATCTTTGGGGATCCTGGCGATGACTGAGGAGTAATCTTTACCACCCAGCGGCACCCAGGCTTTAGCGGGAACCTTGCCGCCCAGGCGGCAGTACTCTGCCATGAATCCCTGCACTTGGGAGTAGGGGAAGGCGTAGTCTTCTGCAATGATCATCACGCGCTTGTAGCCCTTGTCCATCGCAGCTTTGCCGAGCCCCACCATCCACTGTGCGCCCTCTGTGTTGAACCTGAAAAAGTTGGTTGCAGGGTTGACGAGTGTGGTGGCCTGCGCGCCTGAGGCGCCGTTGATGAAGGTCGTGTTGGGCTGAGTCTTGGCATAGTCTTTCACGGCAATGCCTTCGCCACCTGAAAGCGGACCAACCATGATGTCAACCTTATCCTGCTCGACCAGTTTGCGGGTTGCGTTGACAGCAACATCAGGCTTGGCATCGCTGGAGGCTTTGATGACCTCGATCTTGCGACCCGCAACCGTTCCACCGCGCTGCTTGACGGCCAGCTCCGCACCGCGCATGCCGTCGGCACCACCGGCCGCAAAAGGGCCCTCCAGCGTGGCCAGCAGCCCAATTTTGACGGGTTGCCCCTGTGCCCACGCGCCACCCAGCGCGAGCGCAGCAGCAGCCCCCACCAAGGAACGTACCCAAATCCGTTTGTCAAAGCGTTTGTCAAAGTTCACAGTTGTCTCCTACAGGGTTGAAGTTAAAGCCCGGTTCGGACCGAAGCGAGAGCGAAGCTTCGCCCACAGTCCTAGCAAGCCATCGGGGGAAAACAAAACAATGGCAAGAAATATCCCGCCAATTACCAAATTGAAACGCTCACGGTCAAAAAAATCGACGGCAAAGGTTTGAAGCAACACAAAAATGATGGCACCCAAAAACGCGCCAATGGGATGTTTCATGCCACCCAGAACGGCGATGACGAGAAGGTTGATGAGCCAGCTGGTTCCGACGGAGCCCGGTGACATCAGCGCGTTGTACCAAGCCAAAAGCACGCCACCGACCGCCGCCAGCAATCCGGCCAGTGCATAGGCTGCAACGCGGTGCGCCACCACGTCGTATCCCAGGGCGGCCATGCGACGGGGGTTGTCGCGAATGCCTTGAAGCGCAATGCCAAAGGGTGCGCGAACGATGTAACTGATCAAAAAATAGCCCGCCAGCGCGCAGGTTAACGACAAAAAGTAAAACGGAACAGGTTCACGCCAACCGATACCGAAGACGGTGGGTGGTTTGAGCTCACGCAGACCCTGAAAGCCGTTGAAGACGCTGTAGTTCTGCAGCACCAGATAGTAAAAGGCGACACCAATCGCCAACGTGATCATGATGGTGTAGATGCCCTCTGTACGCACCGACAGCCAGCCAATCGCGGTCGCACACAGCACGGCAATCAACACCGCTACCGGGATGCTGACCCACCACGGCCAACCCAGGCTGATCTCGGCGCTGCTGCTGGTACCCAGCACGGCGATACCGTAGCCTGCAATGCCGGCGACCGTCATTTGCGCCAAGGAGACCATGCCGCCGAAGCCTGCCAAGAAGCTTAGGGAGAGCGCGATCAAACCCAGGATCAGGGATTGGGTGGCCACTTGAAATGTGAAAAATGGCGACGCCACAAAAGGAAATAGCAGCACGAACCCCATCGTGAAAACGTGCCGAGGCCCCAGCGTGTGCCACAGGTATTGCAGCCAGCGCGGAGCCGAGCTGTCGGGGTCTATGCCTGCTGCGGGTAGCGACGTCGTCGGTGCATATCCACTGCCAGCGACTGACGCGAGCGCGGGAGCAGCGGTGCGCGAGCCCGTATTCATCGACCTGCGCCACTTTGCCGCGCTCATGCAGTTTTACCCATGATGCCGCGCGGGCGAAAAGCCAGCACCAGAATGAGAATGATGAACGTGAAGACCACGCTGTAGGTCGGCGCGTAAGCCAGGCCGTAGGTTTCTGAAAGTCCCAAAATCATCGCGCCCAATGCCGCACCCACCACGCTGCCCATGCCACCCACGATGACAACAATGAGCGATGCCAGCAGCAGCCGTGTGTCTTCGCCCGGCACCATTGACAGCTCTACCGCGCCGATCACTCCGCCAAAGCCAGCCAAGCCAGCACCCAGGGCAAAGGTCACGGCAAAAATCAAGTTCACATTCACGCCAGAGGCTGCCAACATGTCACGGTCGTCCACGCCCGCGCGGATCATGGCACCGACGCGAGTGCGGGTGAGCAACCACCAAAGCCCCAAGCCGATGGCGATGCCAAACCCCAGCAGGCTGAGCCTATAGGCCGAGTACGCGTTGATAAGCGGAATGCCACGAATGGGGCCTTGGAGGATGGACGGCGCTTACATTTAGCGCAAACCCTGGAATCGGGAAAACAGGACC
>JANNFW010000206.1:0-1731 GCA_031380235.1 Rhodoferax sp.
TTCAATACCGGTGAAGGCCGCTGCCCCGGCTGCGAAGGGCAAGGCATCCGCACCATCGCCATGAGCTTTTTGCCGGATGTGAAGGTGCTGTGCGAAACCTGCCGGGGTGCGCGCTTCAACCCCGAGACGCTGGCCGTCACCTGGCGCGGGAAAAACATTGGCGACGTGCTGCAAATGGAGGTGGATGAAGCGGTTGAGTTCTTCGCCGCCATGCCCAATATCGGCCACCCGGTGCAGTTGCTCAAAGACGTGGGCCTGGGCTACCTCACGCTCGGGCAGCCGTCGCCGACCTTGAGCGGCGGCGAGGCGCAGCGCATCAAGTTGGTGACCGAACTGAGCAAAGTGCGTGACGACATCACCCGGCGCGGCCAAAAGCCGCCGCACACGCTGTATGTGCTGGACGAGCCCACTGTCGGTCTGCACATGGCCGATGTGGAGAAGCTCATCAAAGTGCTGCACCGCTTGGTGGATGGCGGCCACAGCGTTGTGGTGATCGAGCATGACCTGGATGTGATCGCCGAGGCAGATTGGGTGATCGACCTTGGCCCCGACGGTGGCAATGCAGGGGGGCGCGTGGTAGCCGCCGCTACGCCGGAACAGGTGGTGACGCTGCGCACGCACACGGGCAACGCGCTGCGCCCGGTGCTGGCAAGGCAGTGAATTCAGCAGGCGGGCTGAATTGTGATCAATTTTAAGTGAATTTACTACAAATGTAGTAGAAACAAGTGATTTTTGCCGAAAAGTGAGTGTTTTTGCGCTTCGCTCCGGAATCTATGAACTAATTCGCCCTCTGGCTCTCGGATAATGTGCATGACTAGCTATAAATAATGTAGCATTCATGAATACGACGAAGAGCCTCACGGCGTGAGCTTCAGCGCCAACACCTTATGCGCCACGCATGCGCCTTGCGCTTGGCCGCCGGTCACGCCAAAGCGGTAGTGGATGCCGGCGTACAGGCGTGACAGCGCCGCTTCATCGGCTGCGGCCTGGAAGCTTTTGAAGGTGCGGGGCCCCCAGCCACGGTCGTTGTGGGTGTTGTCGGTGAAGGGGGTGTTGGCACCGAAGGTTTGCGCCAGCACGGCGGCAGCGGCGCTGGATTGCACCGAGTGGCCGGACGGGTACTCCGGGAAGGGCGGCGTGTGCATCAGGCTGGGCACCCAATTGCTGTCGATGCCGAGTTGGATGTAGGTCACCGGGCGCATCACGTTCGTCGCGTACTTGGTGTGCCAGGCGGCGATGAAGGCATCGGCCATCGCCAGGTTGAGCTTTGCATAGACTTGCGCGGCATCGGCCAGCGTGGCTTTTCGGGCCTTCAATATATCGGTCGCGATAAAGACCCAGTGACCGGCGGGTGTGGGCGTTTTCAGCGGGTCATCGGCCCAGTACAACGCGAACTGGCGCTGCTCTTGCGTGGCCTGGTTGCTGATTTTAAGAACCTCGATGGCATCTTTGTAGAAGGCTGATCCTGACTCTTCGGAAAACGCGGGTGGCGGTGGCGCTTGGCACTCGTCGGGCGCTTTCAACACGAAGGGCCGCACCTCGCCCCACCACGGCAACAGGGCAGGCCCGAAAGCGGGCGGTGTGGCGGCCCATTGACCCGCGCCACTCGGTGGCACATAGTTTTGCTGGCTGCGCTTAAGTGGCCCCCAGGCTTCGTGGCCACCGTCAGTGCGGGCCCAAGTCATGATGGCCATCGCCATCAGCTTGCCGAAGGTTTGCGAGCGGTTGGTG